>NZ_JAYGHR010000002.1:53511-238506 GCF_034932365.1 Limnoraphis robusta BA-68 BA1
CTTCTGGGGGGAAAGATTCCTCACCTTGTTGTGATGATTCCGGTTTCACACTCTCCCCGGAAGCTTCGTCGGTCATCTGATCGCCTTCTGGGGGGAAAGATTCCTCACCTTGTTGTGATGATTCCGGGTCCGCACTCTCCCCGGAAGCTTCGTCGGTCATCTGATCGCCTTCTGGGGGGAAAGATTCCTCACCTTGTTGTGATGATTCCGGGTCCGCACTCTCCCCGGAAGCTTCGTCGGTCATCTGATCGCCTTCTTCCGGTAAACTCTCCTCGCCGCAACTTTCGCTGCTAAAGTTAAAGGCATATTGATAAGCCGTCGGATTTCCTCTTGCTAAGGATTCAGTGCTAACAAACTCCTGCACTTTTTGAATCGCCGTATCATCTAAAACCGGATATCCCGGATCTGACAACAGTTTTGGCTCTTCTAAAATCTCACCCCCAGAACCGATAACCACTACTACTAATGCTCGCCCAGTCAACTGCTGTTTGCAAGCTTCTACCGGATAAACATCAGAAATGGTGATAGGCTCAGTAGTTTTGACATCGCCATAATTTTCTGCTAAACGAAATAGCCAGTCTCCATATCTTTGTTTTTCTGGCTCTGAAAACGGTCCTTGAGGGGGTTGCTCTTGGGTAAACACCGGAGGATTCGCTGCAACATTGCTATTTTCTGCTGTTTCTGAACCTTCTTGCAAACCTTGGAGAATTGACCCTCTAGACTCTTCTGGAGGGGTTTGAGACGGTTCCTCAGTATTTTTTTCACTCGCCACACCATCATAAGGCTCTTTTGGTGGAAAACGAGGCGGTTCGCTTCCGGGTTCATCATCGGAAGTACGAGGGGGATTGAGAAAATTCGGCTCGCCAGGTGCTTCAGAGAAAGTAACACCTCCTTTAGCAAACTCTTCCTGAAACGTTTTAAACTGCTCGAATTCCTGTGAGTTCCTATCTTGAAAAGGACTATTTGGATCTGGGGGAGTATACTCAGGAATCGAACTCGGGGGAGGCGGAGTAAAGTCAGGAATATTTACCGAAGGAGGCAAAGTGCTAAACGTGTAACTCTCTGGAGAACGCGGCACAACAGGCGGTAAATTCGTTCCGGGGATTCCAGATGAGGGGTAAACTGGGATGGTATAAAACTCCTGGGGAACACTGGCAAAACTTTCAGCAGTCGGAGGAGGAGGAGCGTTCACGGGAAACTCAGGAATCGTTGGCCCGCCTCCTAAAATAGAAGCCAACGAGGGAGGAGGTGCGATTTCACTTAAACCAAATTTCGGCGGTGGCGGGGGATAGATGCCCCCAACTTGCTCGGGGGATAATTCTAGTAACTCTACACTCGGCGGAAGTTGAGCCGCTCGGGAAAATAACGAAATTTTCTCTACATTCGCTGCAAATAACCCATGAATTCCCAGGGAAGCCAACACTGCCACTGTAGCGGGTTGACGGAGTGATGCTAGTCCAGATTGGATAAAGGGTGTAGAAGAATCCATAATACTTGACTTTAGAGGTTAGAAATCGACTTGCGTCTATTGAGGCACAGGCAGAAGATGTATCACCGACCCCAGCAATTAACTTGAGTTTTGAGTTGTCTATCTTTACTGCTATGTTATAGCAAGCTAGAGTCAAATCATCAGGTGAAAATCTCTCAGACTTCACCTCTAGGTTGTGTGATCGCCCTTTTGACGGCAGCGACTCTGTACTCCTCAGTATTCCTAGTTTAACAAGATTGCCGGGAATTCCCCATCCCCTCGTGGGTGGGGCGGGAGAGGCAAGTCAATCTATCGGGCTTACCATCAATCCTTTTTGCGCTAAACTAGGGGTATGAGAAACGTTGTTCAGGTCAGAATTTATCCAACTACTGAGCAGCAGACAGCTTTATCAAAAGCTTTTGGCTGTGCTAGATGGTGGTGGAACTACGCTCTGAACCTGAACAACGAAACCTATAAAGCAACGGGGAAAGGACTGTCAAGACAGGGCTATAACGACTGTTTACCAGAACTCAAAAAAGAGTTTCCTTGGTTGACTGAGTGTTATTCTCAGGTGCTTCAGTCTGTATCCCTGAATTTATCTCAGGCGTTCATTAACTTCTTTGAGGGACGGGCTAAATACCCAAACTTCAAGAGTAAGAATAATAAGCAATCAATTCAGTATCCACAGCACGTAAAACTATTGGATGGAGCAATTAAGCTCCCTAAAATTGGTGAAGTCAAGGCAAAACTTCATCGTGTTTTTGACGGCAAGTTGAAAACCGTCACAGTTAGCATGAACAAAACTGGCAAATACTATGCTTCTTTGCTGTTTGATGATGGACTGCCAGAACCCGAAATAAGCAATCAGGGTAAAGCTGTTGGGATTGATGTAGGATTAACCCATTTTGCGATTACGTCTGACGGTTCAAAGTTTGATAACCCCAAGCCACTTAAGAAGTACGAGAAAAATCTAAAGCGTAAACAGCGCAAACTTTCACGAAAACAGAAAGGTTCAAAGCGTCGGGCTAAAGCTAGACGCATCGTAGCGCGACTACATGAGCGTATTGCTAACACTCGCAAAGACTTTCAACACAAACTCTCTCGCAAATTTGTGAACGAAAATCAAGTCATCATCGTTGAGAATTTGGCGGTCAAAAACATGGTGAAAAACCACAATCTAGCAAAAGCAATTAGTGATTGTGGTTGGTCGGAATTCACCCGACAATTGAAGTACAAGGCTGAAAAAGATGGGAAAACGTACCTTGAAATTGGTCGGTTTTTCCCGTCTAGCAAAACTTGTCATGTATGCCTCAATCAAGTGGGTAGCCTACCTCAAGATGTTCGGAGTTGGGAATGCCACAATTGCAAGACCAGGCACGACAGAGACATAAATGCGGCTATTAACATTCGAGATGAAGGCTTGCGTTTATTAGCGTTGGGAACCAGCGCTACTGCCCAAGGAGGCAATGTAAGACCAAAGCGGGGGCGTAAGTCATCCGTAGAGGCGGTTGCTGTTGAGTTGGGAAGCCCCGTCCCGCAAGTGGGCGGGGTAGTTCACCGAATCCCCTGGACAATCATTAACGAAAAATAAGATAATTGCAAGTTAGGGCGATCGCTTAACCCTGCATAAATCTGTTGCTGAGGGTGCGTCGCCCATTCCACCACGTAGGCATTTTCGAGCAAGTCTCGCTGCTGTAATAATTGCCAAACTTGCGAATAGACTGAACTCACTTTCATCAACACCACAACATCCGCCTGATCCAAAGTCTTTTCTAACTCACTCATCGTATACAATGCAGGCAATACGGCTAAACGTTGCTCTCTGATCGTGAGCGGAATTCCCAGACTGGCTACAGCCGCCAGAGGAGAACACACTCCGGGTATTGCCTCCACTTTCAGTTGAGGACGGATTTCTTGTAGGGTTTGTGCCAGGTAAGTGAAGGTACTGTAAAAACTCACATCCCCTTCACAAGCAAACGCCACATCTTTTCCTTGGGCGAGATATTCCCCAACCTGTTGGGCGGCGAGTTGCCAAGCTTCTGTTAAAATTGTCTCGTCTTGAATGTAGGGAAAGTTTAACGGTAACTGAATTTGCTGAGAATTTAGCCAAGGGCTGATAATTTTCTCTGCAATGCCAGATTTTCCTCGAATGCCCGCCGGAAACGCTACAACGGGGGCTTTTTTGAGGATATTTAACCCTTTGAGCGTAATCAGTTCGGGATCTCCAGGCCCGACGCTAACACCATACAGAATACCGGATGATTGGGGTGAGTCGTTCACAACAAATATAGCGCTTCGGCGCTAGGCAATCTTGGAAAAGGCAAAAGGCAATCATGCAAAAGGCAAAAGGCAAGAGGCAAGAGGCAAGAGGCAAAAGGCGCTCATGCAACAGGCAACAGGCAAAAACTGGTCACTGTTCACTGGTCACTGATAACTGTCCCCACTGGTCACTGGTCACTGGTCACTGATAACTGTCCCCACTGGTCACTGATAACTGTCCCCACTGGTCACTGGTCACTGTTCACTGATAACTGTCCCCACTGGTCACTGTTCACTGTAAACTGTAAACTGTAAAAGCTGTTCACTGTTCACTGTAAACTGTAAATTCCGCCCCTTGAGTATCAATTTGTAGCGATCGCACTTCTACTTTAACACTAAATTGATGCCAAGCCTCTGCCATCGCTAAAGCTACATCGGGTGCTGAAGTTGCATCACTCAGGGCGAGGAGAGTTGGCCCTGCTCCACTGATCACCAGTTCATAGGCGCCTGCGTTGATCGCAGCCAAACGTACCGCTTCATAACCGATAATCAGAGATTGACGATAGGGTTGATGAATTTTGTCTTGCATGGCGACTCGCAGCCAATTTTCCTTTCCCGTTTCTAAGCCTCGTACTAACAAGCCTAAATGAGCGGTGTTAAAAATGGCATCTGTTCGACTATACTCGGTTGGTAAGACTCGACGGGCTTCGGTTGTAGACAGTTCAAAGTTGGGAATGGCAACAATCGGAATAATACTCGGATGCCAGGGAATTTCGCATATTTCCCAATGGCTTTGGGAGGCGGCGACGGAGAGTTGACAGTTTCCCAACAACGCCGGAACTACGTTATCGGGGTGTCCTTCCATTGCGATCGCCAAGTTCATCACTTCGGTTTGACTCAGGGGTGAACCTGCAAAGGCGTTAGCCCCGACTAACCCTCCGACAATGGCGGTGGCTGAACTTCCCAAGCCTCTGGCCAGGGGAAACCCTAAGTTAATCTCCAGCTTGACTGGTGGCGGAGATTGACCGAGATGCTGGTAAAGTTTGATAAAGGCTTGATAGGCGAGATTATCTTGATCGGTTGATAGGCGTTCAGCATCCACACCTTGAACGGTGATCATCGCCTGAGTTGAGGTTTCTTCGGCTGATAAATCCTGTTCAGAGATTTTAAGGATATTGTACAAGGTTAACGCTGCACCAATACAATCAAAACCTGGCCCTAAGTTGGCTGTTGTTGCCGGAATAGTAACGGTAACGGACTTAGACATTCTTCGTTTTCAGACCCACAAAAATCAGCATAGCATTGATACTGTTGGCTGATGATATCACATTAGGGGTGAGAATTCCCGTTGTTATCCTCTGAATCTCCATCACCGATGTTGAGGTTCTTTTTAGAAGATTTTAGCTGTTTCCAAAGGCTTTTAATCCGGTAATAGGCTTCCTCTGATGTGATTTTGCCGTTGGTTTCTAAGCCACAAATATAGTTGACCTTCTGTGCAAACTCTTGCAAGTTTGAATTGAAAACCAGGTTTTCCGGCGTGAAGTCACCTCGGTAATTATTTTTCGGATATAGGAATTTATCACGTTCGTTCATATCGTTCTCCCTGTGATTACAGCTAGATTGAGTTGACAAATAGATGAGCTTGAAAAGATTGAAAAACCTGACTTTCTTTAACAATGGCAAGATTGATTTTTTGAATTAAGATAAAAAAAATTCAAGAATTTTATAGACTGAATTTTTATTCAACTCTTTACTTCTTTCTTTTAATTATAGTATAGCGTTGAGAATTGTAAATTTTATTTTCCTTTATCTAATTTAACATTTCTCCGAAACCCTTTCATCAAGGCAGTTTTTAATCCTTACTTAACTTTAGAAACAGGGAAAATTACGAATTTCAACGGTTGTGGTATGGTTGTCTAGTTATTCGGTTCGGTCTACCGATTAAATTGTTGAGATAGACTTAAATTTTTCTGTGGGAAACTTCTATATAAAGACATATTTTTCATTTTAAAAAATCAACCAAAAAAGTTTTTGTCTATTTAAAGAGTGGTTTTGCTTAAGTTTATCTCTATTTTTGAGCGGAAAGTCGCAACCCAAACTCATAAACTCTATCTAGAAATTGAATTTGAGTTGCGAAATATAAGCTTCTTTGAAAAAATAGGAATCTTGCACTTACAAATTATTGAGGACTGCTATTGTCAAAGAAAGCTTGAGAAATTCTCTTTTATTTTAGCCTTCCATCTCCTCAATAGACTTGGGTACACCCGCAGTTAAGACATCATAACCCTGGGGCGTTACTAACACATCATCTTCTATTCTTACGCCAATTCCTCGCCAACGTTGATCAACTTCTGGCTGTCCTTCTACGGGTTTAATTTCGGGTGAAATGTAAATTCCTGGTTCAACCGTTAATACTTGTCCTGGTTGTAACTCTTGAGGGTTTTCTCCCCATTGATAAACCCCAACATCATGCACATCTAACCCCAACCAATGACCGGTTCTGTGCATATAAAAAGGCTTGTATTTTTCCTCTTTTATAATCTCCTCAATGTCTCCGGTTAATAGCCCTAACTCCATCAATCCTTCAACAATTACCCGCACGGCTGAATCGTGAACTTGTTGGTAAGGATTACCAGGTTTAACTTGTTCAATGGCAGCAATTTGAGCCTTGAGAACAATCTCATAAATTGTTTTTTGTTCGGGAGTAAACTTGCCTCCAATGGGGAAAGTTCTAGTAATATCTGCGTTATAATATTTGTAGGAACATCCCGCATCAATTAATAACAAATCTCCCTCTTGAAGCTGTCGATTATTTTCGACATAATGCAGAATACAAGCATTTGCCCCTGATGCGACAATAGACGGATAAGCAGGCGTTCCTCCATTCAAGCCAAAAAGATGTTCCATTTCCGCTTGAATTTCATATTCATAGCGTCCGGCTTGGGCAAAAGTTCGAGCATGATTATGGGCTTTAACCGAAATATTTGCCGCTTTTCGCATCAACTCTAATTCAGTTTCACTCTTGAGTAAACGCATCGGATGGAGAAGAGTACCCGCATCTTGTAAGGCAATCGGGCCAGTGCCATGTTTAGGATAAACTCGCATTAATTTTTGCCAATGTTTCAGGACTTTATTATTAAACGCTTCATCTTGTCCTAAACGGTAATAGATGCGATCAGCTTTTTGCAAATATTGCGGTAATTTTTCATCAAGTTCCGCGATGGGATAAGCCTCATCCGCCCCATAAACTTCTTTGGCTTTTTCTACGCCTGTGCGATATCCTGTCCAGGTTTCTTTTTCTGGGTCTTTTGGCTGTACAAATAGCACAAATTTATGTTTTTCGTGATGGGGCGCAAGTACCGCAACGGCGTTGGGTTCGTTAAAACCTGTGAGGTAGAAAAAATCGCTATCTTGACGAAAATTATATTCGACATCATTGTGCATAACTGCCATCGGCGCACTTCTGAAAATAGCCGTTCCGGTGCCGATTTTTGCCATCAACTGTTCGCGTCGTTGCTGATATTCTACGGATGTGATCATTGAAGCTGTTTGTCAATAGGTTAAATATCAGTTTAACAAGTGAGGCGTGAGTAGGGGCGGGCTTGATTACAGTTTACAGTTATCAGCGCTTGCCTTGCGACGGGCGCGGTTTCCGGCGACACCCGATTTTCCTGAAAAAGAACTCTCTCTGGGGATAGAGGCTTTTTTTCTGATCAGACAACGCATAAGTGTCAAAACTCGAGCTATATGTACTATTGACAGATGTTAGTTCATCTGTATCCTCTGTACATTGATGGATATTCGTTCATCTCAACTCTATACCAGTCTGATGAGTCAAATGCTTGTAAACTCAATGCCGCTAGAGTGTCCAACCCTCGAATCCTGGGTGGTGAGAGAAGTTGAACTTCAACTCGGAACCCTTCCGAGCCAGATTACCCAGTCTATTGATAAAACTCAGGCGATCGCTTATGTTCTGAAGTTTGTTTCGCCGATGGGGAAAAAGTCTGAAACTGAATGGCAATGGCCATCAGAGCAAACGGGCAGAATACTGCAAGAATTGATTGCGGATGCGGCTACTCTGTCTTTGATTCGTTTAATGTCTACTCATCGAGTTTAAAATTGATCAGATGAGTTTAAAGAATGCTAAAAGTAGTTACGGAGAGAAAGGTAGAAAGCAGTAATCAGTGAATAGTTTACAGTTAACAGTTCTGTGAGTTTTGATTGCGGTTTTCGCTGCTAAGTGATCACTGTCTACTACTCTCAGCCCTCTCCTTCTGAAAAAATTTATATTCTGCCCATTAAGCAGATTTTTGCAACGGAAATCCCAAGGTTTCTCGCTGTTCTAAATAGCGTTGGGCGACTCGTCGGGCTAAGTTGCGAATTCTGCCTATATAACGAGTTCGTTCAGTCACAGCAATCACGCCTCGCGCATCTAAGAGATTAAAGCTGTGAGAACATTTTAGAACATAGTCTAAACTGGGTAAAACTAATCCTTTTTCGATTAATTGTTCGGCTTCTTGTTCGTACAAACTAAAGAGTGTAAAGAGTAATTCGGGATTAGAGGCTTCAAAATTGTAGGTACAATGTTCGACTTCGCCCTGAAGATGAATATCCCCATAATTAATAGTATCTGTCCAAGCAATTTTAGTCATGGCATCGACGTCTTGAAGATACATGGCGAGTCGTTCAAGTCCGTAGGTAATTTCTATTGAAACGGGGCGACAATCAATTCCACCGCATTGTTGAAAGTAGGTAAACTGGGTAATTTCCATTCCGTCTAACCAGACTTCCCAACCGACTCCCCAAGCGCCTAAAGTGGGAGATTCCCAGTTATCTTCGACGAACCGCACATCATGATCTTCGGGTTGAATTCCGAGCGCTCTTAGAGAGTCTAAATAAACCTCTTGAATGTTATCTGGAGAGGGTTTAATCAGGACTTGATATTGATAATAATGTTGAAAACGGTTAGGATTTTCGCCATAACGTCCATCGGTGGGACGACGACAGGGTTCAATATAAGCGACAGACCAAGGTTCAGGGCCAATCGCCCGTAGGAAGGTATGGGGACTCATGGTTCCCGCCCCTTTTTCGGTGTCGTAGGGTTGGGCGATTAAACAACCGCGATCGCTCCAAAATTGATGTAAAGTGGCAATGACGGATTGAAAGTTCACAGGATTAACTCAAGTTTAATTGTTTTTCATTTTATCAGACGTGGGGTTTGGGGAGCAATAAAACCCCGCTCTTGAGGGCGGGGATACATGGACTCCCCAAAGTCAAAAACAACCGCTCGATGTGGTTGTCTTTAACAAATCTATGCTATCATGTTCGGTATAAATTAAAAGGTAAGTAGTCCGAATTGATAGTTTTTGAGTTTAAAGCAAAAGGTAAAGATAGCCAGTATCAAGCAATTGACGAGGCGATACGCTCCTACAAGTTCATCCGAAACTCTTGTTTAAGATACTGGATGGACAACAAAATGGTGAGCAAGTACGACCTCAACAAATATTGCAAGGTGTTGGCTAAACAATATCCTTTTGCTCACAGACTTAACTCTCAAGCTAGGCAGTCTGCGGCTGAATGTACTTGGAGTGCAATTAGCAGATTCTACAACAACTGCAAGAAAAAAGTACCCGGTTTGAAGGGGTTTCCTAAGTTCAAGAAACACGCTCGTTCTGTTGAATACAAGACTTCAGGATGGAAGCTTTCAGAGAACAGGAAACATATTACTTTCACCGATAAGAACAATATCGGTAAGCTGAAGCTAAAGGGAACCTATGATCTTCATTTCTACCAACTCGAAGACATTAAGCGAGTTAGGTTAGTGAAGAGAGCCGATGGATACTATGTGCAGTTTTGTATTTCAGTTGATGTGCGAATAGAAACTGAACCAACAGGAAAAGCAATAGGCTTAGATGTTGGGATTAAATATTTCTTGGCAGATAGCTTTGGAAATACCATAGAAAATCCTCAGTTCTACAGGAAAGCTGAAAAACAGTTAAATCGAGCTAATCGCAGAAAATCCAAGAAATACATTCGTGGGGTTAAACCGCAGTCAAAAAACTACCACAAAGCCTTGTGTCGATATGCTCGGAAACATTTAAGAGTAAGTAGGCAGCGTAAAGAGTATGCAAAAAGAATTGCATACTGCGTAATCCACTCTAATGATGTGGTCGCTTATGAAGATTTGAATGTTAAAGGCATGATAAAAAATCGACACTTAGCTAAATCAATTTCAGATGTTGCCTGGTCTACTTTTCGTCATTGGTTAGAATATTTTGCAATAAAATATGGAAAGCTAACAATACCTGTAGCTCCCCATAATACATCTGCTGACTGTTCTAACTGTGGAAAAAAAGTAACAAAATCTCTATCAACAAGAACCCATGTTTGTTCATGCGGATATTGTGAAGATAGAGACGTTAACGCGGCTAAAAACATCCTGAAAAAAGCCCTAAGTACGGTCGGGCAGACCGGATCTTTAAAGCTTGGGGAGTTTGCACCTCTTTTAATGTTGGATGATTCCTGCGTTGGAAAGTGCGATCTGTGAACCAAGAATCCCCGTCATTTATGGCGGGGAGTGTCAAGATCATAAGGGATCGGTTGAAGATTCTTTCTAAAAATATAATGATTCGGGCTGACTCAATTTGTGCGATCGCTATAGATTTGATTTTCAGCTTTTATCAAACTGATTCGTTGGTTCGTCCTGTTGATCAATTTCAAAACCCTGTAATTTTGTATAAGTTTTGAACTTCAATTTGAGTTAATGAGCGCCATTGACCGGGTTCGAGTCCGTCTAACTGTAAATGAGCGATCGCGACTCTAATTAATCTCAAAGTAGGAAACCCAACGGCTGCGGTCATCCGACGAACTTGACGATTTCGCCCTTCGGTGAGGGTGATTTCTAACCAAGCGGTGGGTACTGTTTTGCGAAAACGAATCGGCGGGTCACGAGGGGGTAAAGCCGGTTCAGTTGGGAGAATTTTAACTTGAGCGGGTCGAGTTTGATAGTCCTTAATATTAACACCGGATCGCAGGGAATTCAAGGCGGTTTCATCCGGTATATTTTCCACCTGAACCCAGTAAGTTCGAGGGTGATGAAATTGGCGATGACTCAAGCGATGTTGGATTTTACCTTGATTGGTGAGAAGCAATAATCCTTCACTATCGCGGTCTAATCGTCCGACGGGATAAACCCCAGGAATCGAGATAAAATCTTTTAAGGTTTTGCGAGGGGAAGTGGTCGGATCGTTATCGGTAAATTGGCATAAAACGTCATAGGGTTTGTAAAACAAAATGTATCGTTCTGACATATTTTCAGGATAATATTTTCGCGATGGGGAACAAATTATAGAGAGTGGACAAAGGGTGAACTGACCCTAAAATAGGCCCTGTGGGGCAAATGGTGTTTGATGATCTTTTGCTAATCCTAATGTATATTGATATACATTTTAACCCCTATAATATTTTATTCATTCCGGATTTCATCTCATCTTTATAGATCCATTGCTAGTAGAGATTCCATAGAGGATGGTGATCTCAACTTTTCTAGGGTAATGTTTAGCAGGATCTCTCAAGCAGACCTCAGCCCGATCACCAGAGGAAAATCAAAGTGATGTCTTGGGTTAGAGGACATGGTTCCACTTTCGGAACCTAAACAGCTTGAATTTCTTTCATAGAATAACCAGGGTAAGGTGATAGTTAAGTAGAAGGCTATTCTAACAGACAAGAATTGCCATACAAGCCTTGCAATACCCTACAGGCTATTCAAAGCCCAAGTTTCCTCTACTGGCTGATTTTCGATTTACGCAAGGGAGATAGAACGATGTTTTTTCGCAATAAAATACACACCACGCCTTGTGAGTCTAACCCGATAAAGATTTTGGGAGAAGGAATTGTTTCTGAAGAAATCCAGCCCTATCGCCAAGGTCGAGTTAAATTTCAAGCAACTTGGTGGAATGCTCGCTGTGAGACGAATGTTAGACTAATACCAGGAACGGTTGTTCATATCGTTAAAAAAGAAAATATTACCCTGTTTGTTGTCCCTGCACCTTTTGAATGAATAGAGAGGCGATAGCAACTTGTTAAAGTCAGGGATTAATGAACAATGTTTCTGATCGCCGCATCTTCCTTTTGAGGGGATGCGATTTTTTTGTCTTTTAGCACTTTACAGGAAATGGCAAGAGCGGGTTTATTGAGGTTTTTGCTGAGAAAATATACATGGGGACAGAACCCGCCCCGACAACAGTGATAACGGTTAATACTAGGTGTATTTTCTTAGTGCTTTATAAGTTCTTGACTGGAAATTTTAATTTTTTGAAAACTATGCTACAATACCCCTTATCTTATGTAGATATACTCAGAACACGATAATTTTATCTCACTTTGTACAATGACGGCAAATCAGGAATTTCACCCCGATTTTCACCTCAATAGAGTTTTGTATCCATCTAGTGATCCCGGCTTGCGAAGGTTTATTGAACGTTTTCAAGCCCATGAGAAACGAGATGTTCTCGTACAAGAAACATTGGATCGACTGCAAAAAACGCTGCAAGTGAATCGGGTTGTACTGTATTATTTTTATCATCAATGGGAAGGACAAGTCACATTTGAGGCTTTGAGTCATCCTAAATGGTCAATTTATGGTTCAAAAGGGGCTGATGAATGTTTTAATGATGAATATGCGGCTCTATATATCGCCGGACGAACCCGAGCCATTTCAGATATAGAAAGAGAACCGATTCATTCTTGTCATCAAGATTTTCTTCGTCAAATAAAAGTTAAAGCCAATTTAGTGGTTCCCATTTTAATGAATCAACAGCAGTTATGGGGATTGTTAGTCGCTCATCATTGTGATAGTTCCCGTTTTTGGTTATCATCGGAGCTTGAACTTTTAAAAGATGCTGCTCAAATGTTAGCCGTTCAACTGGCGAATCTAGCTTAAGTTTTTTGAGCAATATCACTCCGTTGAAGACAGTCTAACAGGAATTTCAATCACAAATTCTGTCCCTTGATTGAGAGTGGAAATACAGCTTAATTGACCTTGATGACGTTCGACCACAATTTGATAGCTAATCGCTAAACCTAATCCCGTCCCTTTCCCGACTGGTTTCGTCGTAAAAAAGGGATCAAAAATTTTCTTTTGTACTTGTTCACTCATTCCTATACCATTATCGGTGATCTTAATTTTCACGGTTTGAGCTGTTGTCGCTTCGGTCGTGATGGTAATTTTTCTCTGAGGAGAACCCGTTTCTTTTCTCTTGTGTTGGAGAGCATCAATTGCATTAGAGAGAATGTTCATAAACACTTGATTGAGTTGTCCAGGGTAACACTCTATTTTAGGTAAATTGCTGTAGTTTTTCACCAATTCAATAGCAAGTTCATCTGGCTTTGCTTTCAAATGATTTTGCAGAATCATTAACGTTGAGTCAATCCCTTCGTGAATATCAACTGATTTAACTTCCGCTTCATCTAATCGAGAAAAATTCCGCAGTGATTCAACAATTTCTCGAATTCGATTGGCTCCCACATTCATCGAGCTTAACAATTTCGGTAAGTCTTCAACTAAAAACTCTAAATCCACATCTTCGATTAAATCTTGCATTGCTTCTACAGGTTCAGGATAATATTTTTGATAGGCTTGAATCACTTTTAACAAGTCTTCTGCATATTCTTGAGCATGAGCAATGTTCCCAAAAATAAAGTTAACCGGGTTATTAATTTCGTGAGCGACTCCCGCCACTAATTGTCCTAAACTAGACATTTTTTCAGTTTGAATCAATTTTGCTTGAGTCTGTTTAAGTTCTTTTAAAGTTTGAGCTAAACACTTATTTTTTGTATGTAATTGTTGAGTTCGTTCCTGAACTTTTTGCTCTAAGGTTTGATTCGTCGCTTCTAATTGAGACTTGGCGAGTGCCAAATTATCATAAAGCCGAGCATTTTCTATAGAAATTGCGGCTTGAGTTGTAATTAATTCCAGGAGTTGCAAACGTTCAGGAGTAAAAGCACCACTGACCAAATTATTTTCTAAATAAAGAACTCCAACCTGTTGACCTTGCTTGGCAACCGGAGTACAAAGGATGGATTTCGGTTGATGTTTGCTAATATAAGGATCGCTCATCCAGAAGGCATAATCAGCCGCTTCATCTAAAACTAAAGACTGTTGAGTTCGCCAAACATAGTTAATCAAAGATTGAGGTAAATCTTGACACAAATTCACGGGAATTAAAGGAAGATCAAAGGAGTCAAGAGAGGGATGAGAATCCGATTTTACATCAGTTGAAGAGGTGTGAGCGATCACTTCGAGAATTAATTGATTCTCTTTATACCAGATCAATGCACATTTTTGTGCGCCAGCATTTTCAATCGCGAGTTGTACTAAACTCGAGAGTAAATTGTTGAGTTTAATCTTGCTCGACAGTGCATGAGAAGCTTTAATCACTGTTGCTAAATCCAGTAGATTATGAGTTCCTGTGACAGAAGCAGAGGAGGGGTTCACAGAAGAATTTGTGCTGTAGTTTAGGGAGTCAATACTGTTGATTTTACGCAGCAGAATGGGAGACAGCAATTCCGGATAATCTTGTTCTAGTTGTTGGATTTTAAGGACTGCTCCCCAACGAATATAGCTGTAGTAGGCTTCAATCATGTAAGTTTGAGCAAATTTTTCTCGACCTTGAGCTAACCAGAATCGAGCGGCTTGTTCATTGGCGAGTGCTTCTTGTTGAACCCAACCCTGTTGTTTAGCTGAGGCAATTGCTTGATCATAAAAATCCAAAGCTTCCCAGTTTTTTCCTTCAATTCTTGCCTGTTCTGCGGCGATTAACAAATATTGAGACCGGAAGTTTTCAGGACAGTTTGCTGCCCAAATTTTAATTTGTTGTTGGTTGGTTTGAATCTGGATCTGATAGTTTTCTTGATTTTCTGGTGAAGCTTCAGAATCTAAATGAGATAAAATTAAAGACTCAAGAAAGTTGAGTTGTGCGGTTGAAATAAAACCCGGAATATACTGAATCAATAGCTGAGATTCTCGTAAAGTTCGTTCTGCTTCCTTCAACTTTCCAAACGTGAATAAAGCTTGAGTTTTTATAATCTCATAGAAGCAGATTCCCATTGATGTTTTATTTTCTCTGCATTGAGCAAGATACTGAGCTTCACTCAGGAGTTGCTCTCCTAGCAATTCTTCTACTTTAACTTTTCCTAAAAAGAATGTGGCACCCAAAATCAATCCCAAAATAATGTTAGTGGCGTGTTGATTACTAATTTTACGTGAAAAGACTAAATACTCAGACAATTTTTTGATGAAACTTTCTAAGTTTTCTTCACAGTAAAATAAACTCACCGCCTGGTAAGCCAAGATATAACCAGAATATTGCAACTCTCCTGCTTCTAAACCCGCCTGACATCCTTCGTAAGCGATTCTAGAGATCTCGTTCATGGGTTTGACCCAATGATTAATAACAGCGACAAAAGCCGTACAATTTCGGCATTTATAGCCCTGATCCTGAAAGCGTTCACTCAAAGCAATTGCTAACTGAACCAACTGATAACCAACCTGATAGTTTTGTGATTTTAAAATCAACAGAAGGGCATAGGTCGCATAACCAAAAGAAGATTCAGAAATATGACCATAGTTGAGAGAAATACTAACCATTTTTGTAACAATAAATGACCACAAATCTGGATTCGTAAAATAAGCACCGGGTTCGATATTGCTTAAAATTTTGATGGCGACTCGATACTCTGGCTTTTGTAGTTCTGGATGGTCAATGAGAGCAGAAATTTCTTGATGTCTAAAGCGAGACTGAACCTCTAAAAATTCGGAGTCTAAAGCTGTTTTAACTTGAGATTGAGACAGATCAAATCCTAAAAGTTTCAAGGCTGTAATTCCAACTCTAATTGCTTCTTTAAATTGAGTTCTAAAGCTATGTTGGACGATCAGTAAATTGTATATTTCTGCCTTTTCAACAACCGTTTTAGCCTTTAATAACGTCAAATAGATGAATCGTTCTGCTTGTTCAAAGTTTCCATTCAAATATTCTAATTCAGCTCGTTCTTTATGAAGTTCAAAAGCTAGATCATAATGAGACTGCCAACTGGTTTCTTCTAATAACTCTAGACCCATTCGCAAATAGTTAACTGCGGCTGCATAAGCGGTAGAAACTTTTGCTTTCCGTCCCGTGATCAGATTGAGTTCTGCGAGTTGATATTTTTCTGCTTGTTCCTGAATTAACTGCACACCTTGGTTAAAATGATTGGTGATTTCAAAGAGTTTTTCTTCTCTTTCTATTTCTGAAGTCACTCTCAATAGTAATCGCCCAATTTTTAAATGTGTTGCTTGTTTTTTATCTTGAGAAATCAAACGATAAGCTGCTTGTTGAACCCGATCATGGAGGAACTTATATCGAGTAATTTCTTTTTTAACTGTGAATTCTTCCTGAGTGGTTTCCAATTCATTTTCAGCAAAAAATTTGTACATTCCATCAACCGGAGTAATTAAGCCAGCTTTTAAAGCACTCCATAAATAATTGGCTGTTTGAGTCGGAGACTTTTCAGAAACAACAGCTAACGTTTCTAGATCAAATACATTTCCAATACAAGCCGCTAGTTTCAGAGTATTTTGAGTTTCTAAGGGTAATTTTTGTAACTGATCTGCCATGAATTCTACAACATCAGAACTCATCGTCAAACTTTCAACTTTGGCTCTATCCCACTGCCAAAAACCCAACTCTAAATTAGGAAAAATCAATCCATCTTGATGTAATGCCTTGAGAAATTGACTACTAAAGAAAGGATTACCTTGTGTTTTTTGATAAACGACTTTAGTCAAAGAATTTGCTTTAGCTAGGGGACATTTTAAACTCTCAGAAACTAAATGATTCAGGTGTTCAAACTCTAGCGGTTTCAAACTCATGTGATGTACACTTGCTCCCGCAGTGCAAATTTCATCAAGGGTTAGCGTTAAGGGATGAGCTTGACTGACTTCATTATTGCGATAAGCTCCAATTAATAATAAATAACAAGTATCTGGCTCTGTCATTAACAGTTGAATTAATTTCAGTGACGCTAAATCCGCCCATTGTAAATCATCTAAAAAAATAACTAAGGGGTGATCGGCAGTGGTAAAAACTTGAGTAAACTTACTAAATAACAATTTAAAACGATTTTCTGCTGCTGTTGCTTCGAGTTTGGGTACAGGAGGTTGAGAACCGATTAATAGTTCTAATTCAGGAATGACATCGATAATGACTTGGGCGCTTTCTCCCAATGCAGAAAGAATGCTTGCTTTCCAATGTTGAATGGCAATTTCTGTTTCACTCAAGAGTTGTTGAATCAAATTTTGAAAAGCTTGAACAAAAGCAGAAAAAGGAATATCTCGTTTAAATTGATCAAATTTACCACTGATAAAATATCCCCGTTGGCGAACAATGGGTTTATGAATTTCGTGAACAAGGGCAGATTTTCCAATTCCTGACTGTCCCCCGACTAACATCATTTCTCGACTGCCTTGAGAAACTCGTTCAAAAATAGTCAGCAAAATTTCAACTTCTTTTTCACGACCATAGAGTTTTTCAGGCAGAGAAAAAAGGTTAGAAATATCGTAATTTCCCAAAGGAAAATTGGGGATATTATGATTAATTTTCCACCGTTGTATACAGAGTTCTAAATCATGCTTCAGTCCGCTTGCACTTTGATAGCGGTCTTCTGGCATTTTTGCCATTAATTTCATTACAATATTACTGATAGTCTCCGGAATTGTAGCGATTCTCTCTTTGGGAGAAATGGGTTCACGAGCCATATGACAATGGATTAATTCCAGTGGATCATCAGAAATAAAGGGAAGCTGTCCAGTCAGAAGTTCGTAAAACATGACCCCAACTGAATAGAAATCGCTGCGATAATCAATGCCTCGATTCATGCGTCCAGTTTGTTCAGGAGAGATATAACTGACTGTCCCTTCAATTGCAGAAATATTATTGATTTCTGGAGTTTCTTTGGGAAGTTTAGAAGCATTGGCAAAGTCGATGAGTTGAATTTTTTGACTCGATGGATTAATGATAACGTTGTGGGGTTTAATGTCTTTATGAATGATTTTGTATTGATTGAGTTGTTCTAATGTTTGAGCAATTTGTTGAGCAATATTTAGAAATTTATTGATTCCTTCATCCGTCGTTTCTAGACCTCGATTGCGTTGTTTTTCAAAATGTAAATCTAGGGAAATTGCCCCGAAGTCTTCCATAATTAAGGCAAGACGTTGATCGACTTGTTGTATTGCTAACATCCGAACCACTCCAGGTAAATTCAGATTTTTGATCAAAGTATAAGCGTTGCGATATTGAGCAAGTTCGCTAAAATTGGGATAAGGATAACGAGGGAGTTTAATAATCACAGACTGCTGATCCTGTTCTCGCTGTGCGCGATAAATTAGAGTTCGAGAGCTACTATAGATTTGCTCAGAAAGGGAATAGCCGATAATGGGTTTCATAGAAACGTTTAGAGAAGGTATTGATGTGATAAAGGACTTGTTTTGAGGTTGTTTATAGCATGAAACAACATCTATTTTTTGTGGCTTGATAAAAAATGAACTCAAATCAATTTATCAAGGGTTTTCATCAAAAAGGATTAAATCTTAATTTAAGGGAGTTGAAATAATTGAACTTGTACAATCACAAGATTAGTTATAGATGATTACTTCTGTGAAGTTTGTAAACTTATGTTAATCCATTAATTTTTATTGATTAATTTAAGTTAAAGCTAATTATAGCATTTAAGGCTGTGATCAGATCTAAAAATCATTCTGAAGATAGACAGATTGGCTTGAAGACTTATTCGTTGAGGGATCGCCGAGAAGTTTCACGGCTGAGAGAGGAATAAATTCCGTAAAAGTAGCCATTCCTCTGGCTATAGACTTTAGCAAATTTGAGATGAGTGAATTTCAACAAAAAAATAGCTCAAACGAGCTAAATAAGTCTAAGATTTCAGGAGTTTTAAAAATCGAGTCAAGCCGACCACAGACTTAATTGAATCGGACTATGTTCGAGTTGATCCCAAGCTAGAGAAGGAACTGAAACTGAAAATTTTTCTTTTTAATGCCATTAATATGATCAGTGATGCCTACAAAATATCCAACTTTCAGTCTGGGTATTCGTTGCTCGGACAATTTCTAATTTTTTTTAGATCAATAGCCTTGTAACGGTTTAATACTAGACCGAATTTAGTTATTTTTTTGTCCTAAGTATTGACTCATGTAAAGCAGTAATCCGCTTGCTCCGAGGCCATAAAAAATCCCACCCGTCACCCCAATAATTACCATTGCCCAACTAGCCACTCCTAATGTTAAGCTGTAGATAAATAGCACTGTTAAGCGTTGGGATAAACCTCGATTGAGAAGTCGGTGATGTAAATGACGGCGATCTGCATAAAAGGGGGATCTTCCATCGGAAAGTCGAGCTAAAATCACGATGCACATATCTAAAATTGGCACAGCTAAAACCAAAAAGGGGAGTATCACTAGACTAAAATCTGGTGTTTTCATTAAACCAATAACAGCCAGACTCGCCAGGGTAAATCCGATAAAATAAGACCCTCCATCTCCCATAAAAATTTGAGCGGGATGAAAGTTATAGCGGAGAAATCCTATTGTTGAAGCCATCAAAGCAGCAGCAATTAAAGCGGCGGTGGGTTGATGAATCGATAGACAAACGACAAGCAGGATACTGGCAGATATTCCAGAGATTCCCGCCGCTAATCCGTCTAAACCATCCATCCAGTTAATGGCATTGACAACGCCAGCTAACCAAATAACGGTGATGGGTAAACTGAAAATACCAAGTGGAATTAATCCAAATCCTGGAATCGGAAGAAATTCTATTCTCACGCCGACTATCCAGACTAAACTCGCGACACCTAGTTGTAATATTAATCGAGTCAAGGGGGATAAATCGAATAAATCATCGGTTAATCCAATTAGAAAAAACAAGAAACTTCCGACAATTACCCCCCAAAACTCTAAAATTTTTGCTGAGGGTAAACTGGTAAAATCACTAAATAATCCAACGATTAAACAGCTAGTCAGAGTTGCCAAACAGATTGCTATTCCACCCAAACGAATAATGGGTTTGTCGTGGATTTTTCGTTCTCCTGGATGATCAAAATATCCCCTATTCAGACCGATTGTTTTGACCAGGGGTGTGCTGAAGAGAACGAGGAGGATAGAAATAATGAAGGCAACCCCATAAGGATAAAAAAATACCATAGTGTAGGGGACTGAAGATCATCAAGGTTGCGCGTTTTCCATTCCCCTATACAGCAATGTTATTTCAGATCCGGATAACCAAGTGGCTGAGAATTTCTAATTGGGGGTAACAGATTCGGAACTTTTATTGATGATTTTTGTAACCGCTTCTCAAATTGTCCATTTTTTAATCGGTTGAGCAGGATTTCCTGCATAAATGGTTATGACTTCCAGAGAATGTCCGGTTAGACTTCCTAACCCTAAAACTGCACGCTGACCCATTCTAACTCCTGGCCCGCTCACCACTCTCCTAGCAATCCAACTACTCTGTTCGATGTAGATTTCTGCTGTGATCAATTAAAAATGGTGAGAATTGCTTGAGGTTGAGGGTTTGATCATCAGCGATCGCCAGTTGGACTGGAATCAAGCCAATCAGAAATAGAATGTAGAATTGAGCAAGGCTAAATAATCCAACGCTAGGGTGATCGTTTATCCTGGAACTTTTTCATATATTTGCCATTTTACGATTATTGTAACTGATGGTAAGTTGGATGGGGGAGTTCTATTGAATCGGGGTTAGATATCTACCGAATAGGGGAAGACCAATTTACTCTATCGGAGTTATCTTTTCAACTTTACTTTGTCAATTAGGAGGTATTTTTGAGTTTTTTTTTATTTCAGTAACTTAATAATAAGTTTGTGTAACCTGATCCTATTTTGTCCTGAGAATAATGACAATTCCTGTAAAATGGACAAGACAAACTTAAGTTACGGATACAATGTAGACTCCAAGAGAGAGAAGTCGCCGATTTGCTCAAAAATCTGATTTAATGTTTTGAATTAAATCCGCTACCCCTCCTTCTGAGTCACCCGAAAAGAGATTCTTTCCGGTCGATTAAAGCTAGGATTTAACTCATGGAGAAATCAGTTTCATGTTCAATCCCATACCGTTTATTTACCACTCAACCGTAACCGCAGGTCTTGCCAGTTTAATCAGTTTTGCAACCCTGATTGGATTGGAGAGTTCGGCTCAAGCTATCGTCCTCAATGGTGGTTTTGAGACGGGTGATTTTTCTGATGGATGGATACCAATCGGCGACGCTAGAATTGTAACAGAGGCCTATGGTGTAACCCCTGTTGAGGGAAGCTTTCAAGCTTTAATTACAACCAGAAGCGGTTCAGTTCGGGATAGTTGTTCAAGATTTTATCCAGTTTGTTTGGAATCTTTTCTAGCGTTACCTTCAGGGAGTCTAGATAGTTTATTACCGGAAGGAGTTGTTGAAGGTTCAGCTCTCAAACAAACCCTGACTGTTCGAGCCGGAGATCGCCTGAGTTTTTCTTGGAATTTCCTCTCTAATGAAACCTTGTTTGATGATCAACCAACGACCTTCAATGACTTAGCTTTTGTGTCAATTGGTTCACTCCAAAAAATTGCTGATACTTTTGACTTAGTAGGTTCATCGAATACGCAGTTTGATACGGAATCTGGATATCGAACCTTTTCCTATACATTTGCCGAAGCCGGAACCTATCTCTTAGGAATTGGGGTTTTAGATGCGGAAGATAGTAACGATTTCTTCCCATCAGGTTTGTTGCTTGATAATGTGGAAATTCGCTCGGTTCCTGAACCGATAACAATTTGGGGCTATCTAGTTGTGTTAGGAATGGGTGCGCTTTTGAAAAAGCAGCATTCCAAAGACCCTGACTCAGACTAATCTCCGAGCCTCAAGAACAGCTTTAACCCCTGATCGCTTTGATTCTTCAAGAGTTGAGGTGATCGCTTTTTTTTGGGGCCAACTCAAGCTTTACAAAAGGGGGGGTTTTTTAAAGCTGAACCCTCTAACTGCTTCACAAAACCCCTAGAAATGTAAAAAACAGGGGTTGATTCCTGAAGATTTTTTAAAACTTCAGGAATCACCAATTCTACTCTTCTCAAAAAAGGGATCTCTCCGTCAAATGGGGTCAAATATAGCAGTCCGTTCCGAGTTCTGTGTAATATCTTCTTGCAATCATGCAATCATGCAATCTTGCAAGAGGCAGGAGGGAAAGTCGTTTCAGGCTTTTTATCAGCTTTTAGATTTCTCACAAATCATTTTTGATTGCTATATCCCTCTTCTGTCACTCTCCGAAATCAAGGAGGAAGAAATAGAGAGGTAAAATAGCGTAAAAGCCAGGGAACATCATGGATGTAGAGTTACAGATCTTCAAACATTTGCCTAGAGATGCCTGTCGCACCGTACCCTTCGTAGATGAGTATTGCGATCGCTACAAAGAGTTATTTCCCGAAGTGAGAAGCTATGAGTGTTTTAAACACTTGCATTGGGGTTTAATGACACCGATAACGAGTTAATTGCCGTGGTCGGTCAATTTTCCCCTTTTCTTCGCGATGGATAGCTTCAGGATTTACTACTTGTTAGTTTCGGAGAGTGACAGAAGAGGGATATTAGCCTGTCTTTTTAAATAAGCCTTGCTTATCATAAAAGGTACGGGAGATTTGAGTTGGCACTTTTCTTTATTTTTTCTTTAGGAACAGTCTCTAATTCTAACTCTTCGATGCTTTTAAGGTTGTGCCATTAACGACTTCCTTAACCTCCCAGTTTTCACTCACCGGAACGTCGGGGTCGCGGCTAGCCATGACCGTTTGATATTGGGACTGGGGACGAAAGAAAACAACTGCGGCTGCAACGCCCAAAACGGCAACGGCAACCAACATCTGAATGATTGTTTGTGGCTTCATGGCGATCGCGCTCGTTTGCGAGAAATCGGGGTTTACTCTTTCTACAGAATAGACTGACCTCGTTCGTTGTGGTGGTTAGTTTTGTTCTGCGGGAATAGTGAATACAATGGTTAATTAGCTCTCTTTGATTATCAACCATTATGACCGAAGACTTACAGAAGTGGCTACTTCTCATAATCTCTGCTGCTTTAATTAGTATGGGAATTGCTCTAATTGTTATCGGAATTGTCTTAATCACTTTAGTTAGAGCGGAAACTTCTCATAATCAAACAACAAGTTTTGCACTCTTGTTTGATGGAGTTGATGACTATGTTCAGATTCAAACCCATAATACGATTAACACAATTGGTAGTGGTGATTTTACGTTTTCAGCAATGGTTAATGGCTTAGAAAGTGAACAACGTCTTCATCCTCAAATTCTGTCTAATCGCGCTAATGAACAAAATGGATTTCTCTTTGGGTTTCATAGTCATTGGAGAGGAAGCCAGAATAAAATTCCTTTTGTTCAATATAATCGGACAAATTGGATTGACTATCCGAATCAGCCGAACCTTCTTGATAATAAATGGCATCACTTTGTGGCTCGTAAACAAGGAAATAATCTCACCTATTTTGCCGATGGAAAAATCATTGTATCTTTTACAAGGTCTATACTTGAAGACTACAATATTGCCTCTTCGCAGCCTCTCTTAATTGGTTGGGATCGGGCTAATTCATCTGCTACACATTTCAAAGGAAAAATTGATGAAGTCAGTATTTGGAATCGGGCATTAAGTGATGCAGAGATACAGTCAGAACTGCTGAAATCTATTCAAGGAAATGAATCAGGACTGCTGAGTTATTGGTCTTTTAATGAAGGTTCTGGCAATATTGTCAAGGATCACTCGGGTAATGGTAATGATGGAACTATTTTTGGAGCTACATGGACAACTGGATGGGCTTCTGAAATTAAGAATAAACAAAGTTCACAATAATTTCTTTCCTACAGCGAACGGGAACCAGGTCGCTTTTCTTGTGGGGATAGGATTATTAGTTTTGTTGTGTATGGAAGCCATTATTCTATTTTTAAAGGCATTGGGGGGATAACGTTTAATTTTTTTAGCCAAAGTGATAGCTCCAGCATGGGAGGTTTTTTTGTTGCTAACTTGGCGGGTTGCTCAAATATTTTTTTGGGGTCAGAGGTCAAGGTGGTGACTGAAACCTTGATTCTTCTTGAGTAGTACATTGAATAAACCGTGAAATTACGGAGACTGACCCAATTAATCGTACACATCAAAATTACAAAGTTCCGTAGGGTTACTGATGACTTTCTGTAAGAAAATGCTTAATCTTGAAAGTAGAGTTCTTCAAGCCGACTTGGAAAACCCACTCACGTTTCGTCATTCGCATGAAAATGTATCCTAGTTTTCAAAAGTCGAGGTAAATTAAAATTGTCTGAGCAAATATTCCATGAGTGTATGTATCAATACGCAGCAATTACTTTCTCTCCCGTTCAAGGTTTTATTGAAAAAACCCGGAAGCTGAGAGATTTGTACGGAGCATCTATTATTTTATCCTATCTCAGCCAATATATTGTTCAAGAGGCTCAAACTCTTTCAGGAATTGATGTGATTTCTCCGGGTTTAGTTAATACGGCTCAGGGAATGCCCAATAGAATTTTACTTAAAAACAATAATGGAAATTTTCGGCTCGAAGAACTCAATAAATGGGTTAGAGACACCTTATTAACAGGTTGGAAAAACATCTGCAATCATTGTAAAACCTGGATTGAAACTAAAATTCCCGAATCCAACTCCAATACATTTTATCATTGGGAGCGGGATTGGGATTTATGGAAAAATCACACTTGGGAAGTTTTTTCTGGAGTTGGGAATACCATTGTTGAAGCAATGGACAATTTAGAGAATAATAAACTTGGTCGAAATTGGACAGGAGTTAATTGGATTGGAGAGAGTTCAAGTATTACTGGAACTGATGCAATAGCTTGGCCGGGTTTGGGGAAAGGAACCCGCAATCCTAAATATTTAAAACCCGGTCAAGAAAAACAGAAAATCGCCAGTTTTTATGAAAATTTATCAAGAGTTTTAGAAGCAAAATCCGGTCAGACTTCTGAAACAATTGAAGAACCAGAAGGTAAGTTTTTAGATCCAAACGAACGCTTAAGTATTCCCGAGCTAGTCAAACGTTTAATTACACGGGATGATATTCGTAAACCCCTGAAAAATATACCTCATTTGGATCGTTTTACAGATTTGGTTAGAAAACCAAACCCAGAAACTAATACACCGGGACAATGGACGGGTTGGTTTATGGGAGATGGAGATCAAGTTGGTAAACACTTAAAAAACTTAGCTGTAAGTGAAGATGGCGATCAAGAAATTCGTAAGTTTAGCGAAGCAATGCGAAATTGGGGAAAAATTTTTATGAAAAAATTCCCCCAAGATTTTGGTCGGGTTATTTATGCGGGAGGCGATGATTTTTTAGGGGTAATTTATAGCAAAAATCCGGGCGAACCCATCAAATCTAATCAAGTTATAGATTGGTTGATGAAACTTCCCGAAGAATGGGAAACACACGGAGAAAACATTACTTTGAGTTTGGGTTTTGTTTGGGCGGGTCATAGCGTTCCCCAACGGGATATTTTACAACATTGCCGCGAGGCAGAACAGCAATCAAAATCTCTGGGACGAAATCGCCTTACCTTGCGGGTTGTTTTCAACAGTGGGCAATTTGTACAGTGGACTTGCCCCTGGAATTACTTATCTATTTTACAAAAATACTGCGATCGCGATGGGGGAAAAAATTGGGGTCATATTTACAATGACTTTGCCCAGTTAAAAGCCCGTCATGCAATTGATTTTAATCAGGCTACCGGACAAGTAGATTATCGACTTGCCTGTTCATTAATGAATATTTACTTTAATGATGAGGGAAATTATGTGTGGGAAAATCGCCGGGATATTGTTGATAAAAATGATTTGTCTGAAAATGCTTATTTAAACTGGATAAATGATTTGACCAATGTAGGTTGGCAGCTTTATTCAGAAGTTGATTAACCAATGAAAAATATTCGCTGCCAGTCTCATCAACACTCAACGAACTTTGATAAACCTCTCAAAATGTTCAAGTATTTAATTCTGATTCAGCCCCTCGGGTTTATGTACGGTAGTTCAGGAGGCTTTCTTTCTCCAGAAAACTTAGTTGGACGTTCCCGTGCGAAGTTTCCCCCGGATGCGGCAACCCTCTCAGGACTCTTTTTCAGCACCAATAAAGTCAAATCTTTTACCACTCACGAAGATTTGAACCAAGAACTTCATGTAGCCGGCCCTTTTTGGACATTAGAAAACAATTTGATGAACTTTTATGTGCCTATTCCTCGAACAAAACTTGTGACTCAAAAAGAGGTCGATGAATGGACGCTCAAAAATGGTCAATGGGAACGACAACTGCGAGAAGAAGACTTTAAGGATAGTTACAGTTGGCAACGAGTCAATAGTTGGGATTATTCGGCAAAAAAAATTAAAAGTAATAAAGATGCGGCGGGAGCTAGTCCTTGGAAATTTGTTTCAATTCTGCATCCCAACATGAAACTTGAGGAGCGCCATGTAAAAGACGAAGATGGCTTATTTCTAGAATATGCGGTACAACTACCCGATGATGTATATCTTGCTTACCTTTCAACCCATGAGCTTCCCGAAGGTTGGTATCGGTTTGGAGGAGAAAATCATGTTGTAGAAATTAAAAGCATTGAACTTCCAGAAAATCATCCAATAATTACACTACTTAAAAAAGACATTAAACAAGCTTTTGCTTTAATTACTCCTGCAATTTGGGGGTCTAATCGGTTGTCTTATCGTCATCCCCAACATCCCGATTTTCCCGAGTCTCAACTGATGCTAACCGACAAAGCAATTCCCTTTCGTTACCGTCGGGGAGCCAGCGACAATCCTCAAGATTCTAAAGAATATCGGGTGGGAGGACAGTTAGGACGGGGACGCTATGCGGTGGGGGCGGGTAGCGTGTATGTTCTCGAAAAGCCCCTGAATAAATCCTGGTGGGATTGGCCCGAAGAATGGTTTCCCCAAGAAGGATTTAGTCTCAAAAAGTTGGGCTGTGGTTTGTGTTTACCTTTAACAATTCAAGGACTAGAATAATGTACAAAAAAGCTTATGGAATTATCGAAACTCTCGCACCCCTTCATGTCGGCGCAACCGCAGGAGAAGAAAGCGGGAATTTAAACCTAATTTTCCGCGATCAATTCACTCAAACTGGTATTGTTCCGGGAAGTTCTATTCGAGGCCGTTTTCGTTCGGAAATTCGACAAGAACGGGGTGAAGAAACTGCTAATCTTTGGTATGGTGCCGAAGCCGAACCCGGACAACCGGATAGCACTAGCGAATCATTCGTAAAATTTGAGTACGCTTCCATTGTTTGGTTGCCTGTTTTTTGTCCCGGACAACCTATTGTTTGGGTCAGTAGTCCCCGTTTGTTAAAACGCTATCAACGAATTACCGGAATTTCCGATAAACTTCCCAAACCCTATACCGCTTCTCAAACGCTGAAATCCCTCAATGTTGAAGGGGATAATATGTTGTTTTTTAACTTCGGCTTTTTAACGGTTGAAAAGACTGAAGATTTAACATCCTGGTTTCCTTTGGGCGAACAGTTACCCGCTATTGTTGTCGGCGATGATGAAATTTCTATGATTCACGATATGGCATTATATCGTCAAAGTCGAGTTGCTTTGGACAAGCAAGAGAAAAAGGTTAGAAAAGGTGCGTTTTTCAATACGGAAGCCCTGCCCGAAGGAAGCTTTTTAATTTTTGCAATTGCGCTTCGCAACGATCCCAACGGAAACACTTGGCAACCTTTTAGTGAGGGCAATAACGCCGAAGTTTATTTGGGGGGTTTAGAATCAATTGGTTTCGGTCACTGTCATATTATAATTCAAGGAATCTAACGATGGCTTGGGAATCTTATAAACTCGATCAATACGCTCACGATTTGGTCTTGAAACATCGCGATAAAAAAGATGTTCTCAATCAAGGTCATAAAATGCGAATGACGGCAGCTTACGGTTTAGAACGATTTTGGGGCGAACAAATCCGCTTGGAAGGCGATCAAAAAGCTTACTGGAAAGATACCTGGGAAGCTCTGGTAAAAATCATGGCAAAAGCCAAAGTTAAAATTCCCAATGATGATGTAGGTAACGACACTGAAAAAATCAAAGCAATGGCGGAAAAACTTTGGAATTTTGACCAAAATCAACGTAAAGTTGCCCTCGCCGTTTTGATTCAACTTTGCGACAGTATGGTTTGGTGGACACAACGTTATAAAGGCAATGGAGGACGCAAAGAAAATGCCTAAACTTCGACAAGTTCCAATGATGTTTCGCGCTCAAATTGAAGGTCGTTGTCAAATTCAAAGACCCGGAGAACAAGCGGATGATTGGACACAAGAATGGGTTGATGGGGCGGCTCGAAATGTGCCTCAATTTCGAGAAAACGTTAAAACCAAAGAGTATGCTATCACCTGGCGGTTTATTACGAATAGCGGACAAGATGAAGGGGTAATTCGTCCGGTTATTGGTGCAAAAGGGTGTCCTTTTTATCCTGGTTCAAGTATGAAAGGGGCTTTTTTGCGAGTTTGTCCACAAGAAAAACAAATTGATTATTGTGGCGGAAAAGTAGGGGGTGAAACTAAACCCGGTATTCTGCGATTTCATGGCGGTTATCCCAAAGATAATACTTGGCGAGAGAAAAATTTAGTTGATGTTGTCCACCCCCAGGAAGGTTGGCAAGTTAAAGATAACAACGCAAAACATAGCGCTTTTATTCAAATTTCTCTCTATAAACCCCGATTGGTATTTGGGATTTCCAGTACAAAAGAACTTGATGATTCAGAATGGGAAGAAATTTGGAAAATTTGGGAAAAAGCAATTGGATATGGGATTGGTTCTCGCGTAAGTGCGGGCTACGGTCAACCTCAAATTAATACCGATAATACCTTGTTAAGCGTTTATTTGAAAGGTCAAGGGTTGGCTTCTCAATTAATTAACAAAACAGGTGAATTCCGCCCCAATATGTTAAAGGCGGCACTGCGCGGTCATACGTTGCGTTTGCTCGGAGGTGTCACAGATGAGTTAACGGCAGAATTTCTAACCAAACAACTTTGGGGAGGGTTTAACGGTAAAAATGGGGCAATTGTTGGACAGTTAGGCATTCGATTTCAAGGCGACTTAGAGATAGATAATTTTACTTATTCTCTGAGCAAAGATCCAATTGAAATGCCAACTTATGATTTAACACAGGGGAAACTCGACTTGGTAGCGATGCAAAATTTGTCAGAAGAAAGACAAAAAAATCTGATTATTTTTCTCAAACAACTGATTAAATTTTCTGTCATGTTTGGCGGGTTTGGTAAATCCTGGCGTCGGGTTGACCACCGTTTATTTTACCTGGATTATTTTAGACAGGCAAATAAACCGATGATTGGTTGCCATTGGGAACTTTTAAAACCGTCTCAAAACTTACGATTTCCTGTCAATGAATTAAGTGATATTACCGAGTTTTTGGACAGTTTACATAACCGGATAAAAAAATGGGTAAAACTGAACAAAAAGAGTCTGAAAGCCGATGGAAGTAACTGGCGAGAAGCATGGCATCCTAAGCGAGTACAAGTTTGGGGACGAATTGCTGAAAATTCTTTTGATAGCGATGCAGTTTATTGGTTTCATGGGAATTATCAGGGACAGAAAACCATTAAAAATTCTGACTTGACAGGCAAAATTAGCAAAATTGGTCGCATCTGGCATCGAATGTATCCTCGATATATTCTAGAGGATAACAAGCTTAAGGAAACTCAAGAATATGTGGAATTACTGACGATTTTTTCTGATGATTCTGAGACAACTAAAGACTTTTTAGCATTTTTAGATGAACGCAGTGATTTTGAATTGCTTTGGCCTAATTAAAGGAAGTGCCGACAATTGGATTTTGTGTTCAAAAAACGGACAATAATTTGATACAATTTCACCCTTTCTATTCCGTCAATCAACTCTAACAAATTTAAAGGAAATAAAACCATGAATGTTTGGATTATTACCATTGGAAACAGCGATGTTCAACTGTTAATCGAAGATAACTGGCCAACATTCCGTCGTGAGATTGCCGATGAATTAAATTACAATGATTTTCTTCCCATACCTTCAGATAATCAACATCAAGAAACTTGGGTTGCACCTGCTAGAGTTTTGGGGATGATTTATCAACGCCATTTGGATACAGACTTCGAGGATTTATACTTTCCTTTATTGGATAATTTTTATTCTTATTTTAATGATAATAAGAAAGAAACTCCTGATGAAATCGTTTATTTAATGACAGACCAAGCCAACATTTTTCCCGATTATTTATCGTTCAATCAATCTCCGTGTTGGAAAGATACCTGCACACTTCAACCTATTATTGAACATTATCTCAAGGCTAAATTTCCCAAAGCCAAATTAAAGCCTTGTATTTTGTATCCGAAAAAAAATCAATCTGAAAAACTGAAAGGAATGGATGATTGGAACAGCACGTTGGATGTAGTTCGCGAAAACTTATCCCAGTTTAATTATAACAAATCCACCACAATTTATGTCAGTCATCAGGCGGGAACGCCAGCTATTTCTTCGGCTTTACAATTTTTAAGTTTGGCACAATATGGCAAACAAGTTAAGTTTCTTGTCAGCAATGAATATGAACTTAATTCTGCCGAAATCATAGAAAGTTCTCAGTATCTACGAGGAATTAAAATCGAACAAGCAAAAAGTTTAATTTACACCTCTCCGGGTGCGGCGAAAAAAATGTTAAATGGGTTGGATAATATTGAACCCAAACGCCTAGAAGAGTTACAAAATTTTGTTGACTTTTTTAATCTTAACCGCTCCCTCGAACCCAATCAAAGTGAATTTGAGATTGAATCCGCAACTCAACGAATTGTTGATGCTTTGGATTTAATTGGGATTTTCTTTAATCAAGAAAACTACTTGCAAGGGATTACTTTATTATCTGCGGCACAGGAAACGTTTTTAAAAGTTGCTATTTTGTCTAAAGTTAGTCAACTAACAGTTACTCTATCTCAACAGTCTTTTTCGGGAACAGAAGTTTTAAAATGGAATCACGAAGGCTTGCTTTTAAGTAACCAGATGCAGCAGAAAACCATCTCAGAAAAAAATGATATTTTAAAACAGTTACTTTTCCCGGTAAAAAACCCTGTTTCGGATGATAAAAAATTCACAAAAACCAATAATAACGATAAAATGCTCGACTGGCTATGTAAACTCGAACCTAAGTTTCAACCTTGGGCGGTTCTTAAATGGTCTTGTAATTATTACAAAATCCGAGAAGATGATTTAAGAAATCAGCTTGTGCATAATTTACGAGGAATGGAAAAAAATGACGTGATTCAATATTTACTTGGATATAAACCTTCAGAAATTCAAGAAGATGTTATGAAAGTCTATAACGAGAACGTGAAAGAACCTTTTGTTAAGGCGATTAATCTGTTTAAACTCCCGTATACCAAAGAAAAACTCAGACAAACCTTGGAAAAATTGGCGGATTCTTTAAGTTAACAAAATGAATAATCGACAACTCTGCCATATAATGGTTGGCGTACCAGGGGCGGGAAAGTCAACTTTTGCGGGTAAACTTTCTGCCTTAACTGGATGTAAAATTATTGCCAACGATGCGATTCGCCTCCTACTTTACGGCGATGAAACAATTCTGGGAAATTGGGATGAAATAGAGGCGGAAATTTTTCGTCAAATACAGGAAAGTTTGGCAATTCGGAAGCCGATTATTTACGATGCAACCAACGCTAGACGTGCGTGGCGGATGGGACTTATGATGAAACTTTCTCAACAATTGACAATGGAAGTGCAGTGGATAGCTTGGTATTTGCAAACGCCTTTGGATGTTTGTTTGCAACGGAATCAACAACGACTGAGAACTGTTCCCGAACAAATTATCACCCAATTTTATCAAGCACTTCAAAGCTTTCCCCCCGTTACTGCCGAAGGGTTTGTTAAAGTTGTTTCTCTAAAAGATAGCGAGTTTGACCGCCATTTTGTTGAGGAAACCATTAATTCCTTAAGTCGAAATTGTATCAACCGCCAAAACCGGACTCAAAACTCAACGGTTCGTTTTCATTCCTATTCTCATTTATTGGATTTTGACCGTTTGCTGCACTTAATTTCGCTGTTTATTCATTATCCAGGTTTGGGAAATTTACAGGAGACTCACCCCGAACAACTTAAAGAACTCTTGAGAACTGTTCCCGTTTTTTCGGATAGTTTGGCAGAAATTACCGAAGTGATGAAGCAGGTTAAAGGAGATATCTATGCTGACCGAGAGGCTTTAGCTTATGATTTGAAATGGCTACAAACTAACGATTTAATTGGTGAGGAAGGGTTGCTAGAATTTCGAGAACCCCACCCTATTCAAGTTGAACTTTCCGATTTTACCGGGACAACTCACGCTTATTCAGACCTCAAACCATTTAAGCGTTTGATGACAACAATTCGCCTTATTCTTACAAAGCCTTTTCTTCAAAATCATGGGGAAGGAAGTTTAAGAACTCTTGCCCAAGCTATCTTTGAAGAACTGGAAACTGAAGGGGATTGTTATAATAAACTGAGAAAAGATATTGAAAATATTCTCAAGCCGTTTAAAATTTTGCCCAGTTTTTCTTTAAAAGCGGGTTATTTTGCCGGGACGGGAATTTTATCGGCACTCGAACTCAAACAGGTTTTTTCTGTCTTGCAAACTCAAGCCAACAGTATTCAAGACCCCATTAGCTTGGAAATCTATGAAACGTTTAAAGAACGCATGGCTTTTAGCGGGCTATTGGCGGAAAAACCCTATCCAACTCGTGCTATTGCCCATCGTTTGATGATAGATGAACGATTATTGCATGAGTCTACTTTATATCGTAAAATTAAACAGGTTGAAGAAGCGATCGCTAACTGCGACTTATTGGAAGTCAGCCGTTTAAAAGGGCGTGGGAAGTTTCCTGGTGATACTGAAGGAATGTTGCTAATATGGCCGTTACAAATTGTTTTTCATCATTCCGCTTGGTATCTCGGCTATGAACAGGAGGGAGGAACGGAAGCAGGACTGCTGCGGTTTGAACGTTTAGACCGTCTCGCCTGTGGTATTCTTCAACGAAAATCTCGTTCTTTGGAGGTTCAAGAGTTGGCTTTAAAACGGTTGCATCAACTTTTGGATGCAAGTGTGGGAATGTTTTTGGGGAACCATTTCTGTGAACAACAAAAGTTTCTTTCTAAATCCGAACGAAAATCAGTTGAAGTAACTGTTGAATTATGGTTTGATGATTATATTTATCCTTTTATTTGTGAAGGAACTAAACGGTTTCCTAAAGCTAAGATGAAAATGTCTCCTCCCATATCGGGAAGTTTGAACACTTCTAAGTCTCGTTTGTTTTCTCTACAAAAAACTAAAGATCCTCAGTTTCCTAATCAATTACAGGCGACTTTTCCCCGTTGGTGTTTGGATGATATTGATTTGAAGCGGTGGATTGTGGGGTTTGGGGGTCATATTAAAGTGATTCAACCCCCGGAGTTAATTGTAAAAATTCAAACAATGGGCGAAGAAATTTATAATATTTATTCTGCTTAAGTTTTGAGAGCAGTTTTCTTAATTTTTATCAAAATTTGAGCTTATAAAATTTATTAAAATCAAAACCCCCTTTCTGGAGAAGATAGGGGGAAATTAGCTATTTTTGTGGGATTTTTTTAGTCATCATAGGGACTTCCCCAGTCTACGGGTTCCTCGTTAGTTCTGCGCTTTAACTCAATACGATTCGCATAAAATCTGCGCGGAGGCGGTGAGGGTTTTGGAGGTGATGGCCAAAAGAATGACATTAATAAAACCACTGCGATCGCTAATCCTACTCCGTCCAACTTTGTTCTCCCTGATATTAGTTTTCTTATATTAGGATGAACTTTTTTTTGAGGATAGAGAAGACTTTTGATGCGAACAACGAGTTTCCATTAATTCCACTATTCCGAAGAATAGCGACGTTGCTGTTAATGCGTTTGGATTTTCCGAGACTCAACCTGTTTCCATTAATTCCACTATTCCGAAGAATAGCGACTTAAATTGAGAAAATTGGGTTGAGAAGGCATCCATTGAAAATTGTTTCCATTAATTCCACTATTCCGAAGAATAGCGACTTATGACATTGTAAACGAAGTAATTGAACCTGTTCTTGTTTCCATTAATTCCACTATTCCGAAGAATAGCGACTCGTTTGGAAAAGTCTGCCAATCGTCGGCTGCAATGGTTTCCATTAATTCCACTATTCCGAAGAATAGCGACTGCTTTCATCTTGGCTTTAGCCATTTGGTTCCAATCTGTCTGTTTCCATTAATTCCACTATTCCGAAGAATAGCGACGAGCAATATTGGAGAGAACCTCCTTTCCTGGAGTTGATTTGTTTCCATTAATTCCACTATTCCGAAGAATAGCGACTACAAACGCTTTCAAAAACTATTCAAAACCTATTCTGTATTCTGGTTGTTTCCATTAATTCCACTATTCCGAAGAATAGCGACTGTACCTAGAAAACTAAATTATGTACGATCTTCTTGTAGTTTCCATTAATTCCACTATTCCGAAGAATAGCGACTCGTATTTGTTCACCCTATGGAAAGGATGATAGATAGTTTCCATTAATTCCACTATTCCGAAGAATAGCGACAACTAAAATCCCCCACAGTAGGATTCCACCAATGCGTTTCCATTAATTCCACTATTCCGAAGAATAGCGACCAGCACAACGTCTGATCTTCTGGATGACCGCTTTCGTGTTTCCATTAATTCCACTATTCCGAAGAATAGCGACTTGTGACTCTGACTTAACTTTAGTTGCTTGGATATATCGTTTCCATTAATTCCACTATTCCGAAGAATAGCGACCAGTGGTGGCATGGTGACAGAATTCCATTTAGTTGAGAGGTTTCCATTAATTCCACTATTCCGAAGAATAGCGACCAAAGCATATTGAATGTAGCTGCCCGGATTACGGAAGCCTAGTTTCCATTAATTCCACTATTCCGAAGAATAGCGACCTCCTCTCTTAATACCCTTCAGCGTTATGTGGAAGTGTTTCCATTAATTCCACTATTCCGAAGAATAGCGACTTCAAGATTTTAAAAACGATGGATTTGAAATCACTAAATCGTGTTTCCATTAATTCCACTATTCCGAAGAATAGCGACAAAACAGAAATAAAAGTAGACCTGCGTCTAATCGCGTTTCCATTAATTCCACTATTCCGAAGAATAGCGACATGAGAAGTCAGCAAATAATTCAATCTTTAAATGTTAAGTTTCCATTAATTCCACTATTCCGAAGAATAGCGACTCCTCTCTATTAAAACCCTTATTCAGTCGGATGTCTAGAGGGGGTTTGCGAGGCTGAAGAAAATCAAGAGAATTTTTGCCTCACGTTCGCCCAAGACAATCGCTGAAACCATTACAGCGTATACTATCGAGGCTCCCAACGAAATCTCGTCAATACAGCCATTTTTCCTAAGCTTCGCTAAACACTCACGGGGAATTTCAGCAACCCGCCTCATAACGACGACTAGCCTGACAGTAAGCCGTCATTAAACGATAATTGAACGAGGAGTTTCAGCGACAGGTTGACCCACCCCCCAAGCTTCAACTTGATTCCAGGTGTGTCCAGAAAGAGGAAATTTATTTCATAGTTTTCAAGAATTTAATATTAGAGAGGGACGGGGAGCCTACTTTTCCAATCCCGATAATATTATTAATATACTGACTCGCGTTACTGGGGGAAATATCTCAGAAATTCTGGGAACGTTGGGAGTTTTGGAGAATGCAAATTTATTTTTAATTAACCCTGCGGGGATTGTATTTAGTCCGAACGCACGTTTAGATGTAGGCGGTTCATTCTTTGCCACAACAGCCGATGGAATCTTATTTTAAAATGGCTTTGAATTTGCCGCGAGTAACCCCGAAGCGCCGCTTGCGTGCCATCGGTGTCCAAGGAGGAAGAACCAACGTTGAAGTCGAACCTCCTAATCAAGCACGGGGGTTAACATCGTTGAACCCTTGAGCTTCGTAATCATACCATCTACCGAGTGAATTGAACCGTTAGAAGCGTCAGTCATGTATTCAGAAGCAGGGCTAGAAAACCGAGGGGAGCAGTTTCAGGAAAAATTGCATAAGTTCCCATAGGGTGAGAGATAAGTAAGTATGTAAGAGCCATCTGTTCATCTACCCTAATTGGAAACTCTCTATTATGTCGAACAATTTTGAAAAGAAATTTAATAAATTTTTTCAACAACAAAACCTTCGGAAAAACAAGCAACTAAAGTCAATCCGTTTAGATGCTATTTTCAAAAAAATTAAGAATTTCAGCCGGACTCAATTCAAGAATATATTAATTTTCTTGTCTATCCTGTTCCTAATCATTTTTCAATCCTATATCCCGACAAGATACAATTCATCTAGTGATTTGATTACTTACCTAGTCAATAACCCGACACCTCCGTTTGCCTCATCACCCTGGCCTTGGAAAGAACATCAAACGATTCATCCCATCATTAGTAGCCTTACACCCGATGTTGAAACAAGTATTAAATCAGTTGCTCAATATATTGCTCAACATGAAACCGATCCCTATTTGCAAGTTAAAGCTATACATGATTATGTAATCAGTAGAGTCACTTATGATTTAGATGTACTTCAAACCGGAATACGACCTTCTCAGGATGCACAAACTGTTTTTGTTACTCACAAAGCCGTCTGTGAAGGCTATGCCAATCTTTTTAAAGAACTTGGACGAGCGATAGGATTAGATGTTGTTTATATAACAGGAAAAATTCGTCAAGATTTGGCTCCTATAGATTTGATTCCCACAGCTTTTTGGTTACTCCAATCGAATTATGATTGGACACTTCATGCTTGGAATGCTGTCAAAATTGAAGGAAACTGGCAATTAGTTGATACCACATGGGATGACACAAGTTTAAAGGATTTATATAGTACGGATTATTTGATGCTTCCTCCTGAACTAATGATTATTAGTCACTTACCTTTAATACAAGGTTGGCAACTTTTACGCCATTCAAAAAATTACCAATCTTTTGAGAATAAACCCATTTTAACTCCTCAGTTTTTTTCTCAAGGCTTGACCATGATTTCCCCCGATGAGTATCAAACAACCCTTGAAAAAAATGCTGTGATTGAATTAAGATCTTTGGCTCAAGAACCCCCAAAAATAGGAGCTTTATTTTCAAAAATAAATGAATCTAGTTTTTTAGTTTGGGATTTACTATTGAGTAATTCATCCAATCAACATCAACAGCTAAAAGCCTGTCGAACTCAGACAGAGTATTCAAAGATTCGGCTTTATTGTCAATTTCCAGAACCGGGAGAATATCAAGTTTTACTGTTCAGTCTTGCTCCTGAAAATCATTCTCTTAATCGAAAAATAACTCGGATAGGTCAGCTAAAGTTTCGATCTCTATAATTGCAAGACTCAACTTTTTCCTGTACCTTGACGAGCAATCAGTCCACATCTACTCAAAATTTAATCAAACTAAAAATTGAACGATAACGGGTTCAAATTAAAAGGGGGAAAAGCAACCAATATACCCGTCAACCAGCAGAAGACTTTTATGGATAGCAACTGTCTAATGCAAGCCATACCCCTACTCGGACAACTCCTAGAAGTGTGAAGACGGTGGTTTGGGATGATGGATATGCAAATATCCGCCCTACCCCCTAACCCGATCAACATCCGTATAAATCAAACTATCTCATCACTCTGTCTTGAGTAGTGGTATACTCAAAATCAATAATTATCCCTCAAGGTATTTAGCAGTATTCAAACCTACGCAACTATAAACGAGCAATTCCCCGTTTGAAAGCTGCGATCGCCGCCTGGGTTCTATCATTGACATTCAATAGGAAGTGTTAGAGCATCGCACAACATCATCACAAAACTTCAGCTTGAATTCAAGGTTGATTGTTGAATGGCGATCGCCTAATATTCTACCCTATTTTTGTTTGCCAATTCATTGCATAACTTTGAATTTGATCTGCTTGATCAAGACCATTGATAATTTTACGCGCACTCCAGAAATCAACATGGTTATTTGAAATATAATCATCCAGTTTTACACCCGTAAAGATACCCCGTTTCATGCCATCAACTAGGATAAACAGTGAAAGATCGGGACGCATGACGAGATCGGGTTCGTTAACTAAATCCAACCCCAAAACATCCGAATATTTCCGATAATTGTAATCCCACGTTAGCTGCACATATCCCCGTCCGTAGTAGGGATAATAACGTAGGGTTTGGCGGTGATTTTCTCCTGCGGGTTCGCCCAAATAATAGGATTCTTTTACAGGTTGGAAACTCTCTGCTGTTTCATGTTGAACCGTTGCGATGATATAAGCAATTTGAGCTTGAGAGCTAATATTTTGGCGATAAGCTTCTTGGATAATTGCCTCAACTGCTGCTTGTTTATCGCCGCCTTTCCAATGGGGTAATATTCCTACACTGGGTTTAGCATCAAGTAACGCTTTAGCCGTTGTTGCTCCTAAAACATCTCCGCCACTCAGTTGACGACTGACTTTAAATTTCCTCAAAGCTGCTTGTGTTTTCGGCCCGTAAATTCCATCAACATCTTCTAACAGATGATTCGCCCGTAAAATGGTCTGAATTTCTGCACAAAATAGTTTGTCTTCAACCAACAAACCGGAGTTAATATCATCAAAAGTAATCGATAGGTTTTGGTCAATTACATCTTGAAGTGTTAGACTAGATGGTTCGTCAGAACCTCCACGAGACTGTCCAGAATTTAATTGATCGAGTTTAGTTTGGGTGACAAAACCGACAGTTCCATCAACTTGTAAACCTTGTTCAGCTTGAAATTTTCGGACGGCTGCATCGGTTTGTTTTCCAAAGATACCATCTGCTGTTATTGCAATTCCAACCTTGGCTAAATCTTCTTGAAGTTGGCGAACTCGTTCTCCCTGCATCGGAGGAATAACTAATCGCAAATTCCCGTCTTTATCGCTGCTAAAAGGGGCTGAATTAATGCCGGGAGGGAGAAAACTTACATGAAGGTGATTGTCGTGTCCAAAGTAAGATTCTACTCCTTTAATGTCCGGGTCATTAAACAGAATAACCTTCACACCCAAAATAGGATTATTGTGAATTAAATTGACTAATTGTTGAGTGCGATCGCGAGAGTATTTACTATCATACCAAGTGAGGGGAATTTCTTCGTCAGTGTTAGCAACGGGAGCAATATCAACATCAAGTCCATGCTGATGAGAACTATGAGGTTCCATTAACCCACCGTTGGGAAGGCTAATATTTCCGATGCCAATTCGAGGCTTTTTATAGAGTTTTGCCCACTCGTTACAGATGGATATAATCGCTTGAATTACTTCTGAATGACCGTAACATTTATCAGGATGTCCGTAACATTCATAGCCTTCTCCACTGGCAGGCATTTGTTGAAAAATACCTCGCGATCCCCAACTCAACTGTTCGAGTTCTTCTGCGGTAAAACCAATAGGTGCGGTGCAGGCTGTGTGGTCATGTTCTGAAGTTTCAGAGCGGTGGTTTGGGTTGATTTCTAATACCATTGTTGTCTCCTTGTTTTAGTTTTATTTGCTGTTTTAAAGACCGCTTTTAGGAAGGCGATCTTCGCCAATGCCAACGGGAAAATAACGGAATGATTAACATAACAACTCTTGACGGCTTGAGTGCGATCGAAGTGAAATCATTTTGGCGATCGCGTTTTTGAAGTCCTAATCGGGTTTACTTAGATGGATTGTCTTGTCGGCGATTACACTTACTTCTAAACTAATAATAAATAAGAGTGCGATCACCCAATTCAATTACTATAATCCCCGAAATACAGGTATTTTTTGATGGTGTACCTAGTTTAACCTTACTCAGATATAGGCTCAAAATCATACCCATATTTAGAGCGAGATTTGGAATTAGGTTGAATCTTGACAAGTTGGATGTTCTGATCGCGATCGCCGAATTGATTAAACTTAACTTCCCCTGTTTCACCCTTTGCTGTAAAGTCCTTTGAACGAAAGCTTTGAGCTAATCCTTCACGGGTGGGATTATTTTTAAGTCCTTCAATCAAAGCTATAGTAGCATCGTAAGACATTGCAGTTCGCCAGTTAACATCTGCTTTCCAAAGCTCCCTCGAAGTTTCGGGAAAATCGGTCTGGGAAGCTAAAATGTGCCACGGGACAGCAACAACCATCTCACCTGCATCTGCTCCACCATCTTTTAATGTTTTAGGTGTATAAACATCGTCACCACCCAAGAGGGGAAGTCGTTGTTTGTTTGCTTTTACGACTTTAAGGGTATCGTCTAGTTCTGCTGTATTTGGCAGTAATACTAGCACCTCAGCACCACTCTCAATAGATTGTTCTACACTTTGATCTGCATTAAAATTGGGATCGGATAAGTCAAATATTAACTTGCTTGATACTTCTCCTCCTTGTTTACGAAGAAACTTCACAAACTCCGACTTTAGGGATTCGCTATAGTCACTTTGGGAGTTATAGAAAACCGATGCGTTTTTCTTCTCTAATTGCTTCTGCATATAGTCTGCTAATGCTTTTGCTGCTACAGAATCATTGGGAACAGTACGAAAGATGTAGTCACCGGAACCTGTTAACTTAACAGAGGTACTGGTAGGGGAAACAGCCACCAGTTTTCCGGCTTGATAAACTTTTCCTGTTGCTAAGGTAACATCACTGGCATAATGTCCTACAACTCCTAGTACGTCAGGATTTTTGACTAACTCTTCAGCAATTTGCTTGGCAGTATCGGGTTTGTTGTTATCATCAGCGATTAAGATTCGCAATGGGACTTTATTAATACCCCCGGCTTCGTTAATTTCCTTTTGAGCTTGAGCGACTCCACGCAGGATTTCTAAGGAGCCGTTGACATCGCTGCTAATAGGAACTGATACTGCAATCGTGTATGGTGGTAATTGTTGATCTACTTTTTGTTGAGCTTCGACTTTAGCATTATTTAGGTAAATTCGGGCTTCTGGGTCATTCAGGTTTTCATTCAGGTAAGTGCTTAGGTCTTTTACAGCTTGCTCAAAATTACCAACCGCGATCGCTTCGACTCCAGCCAGCTTATTAGAATTTGTCAGGGTTGGTACTAGGATTTTGTCACCCATGCTCATTTCCCTTGCTTTTCAGGTTCATTAATACCGTCGCAGAGATGGCGATCGCTTGCATTTTCGGCTTTATTTTCTAGATAATCTCTTATCCAATAGCAACTTTGTTCAAGTAGTTCATCAAGTCCTCCTATCCGCCATAAATTTGCAGTACCGTTCTTGCCAAGAGTGACTATTATGCCACCATCAGCACTAAGACTTATACTATTGACTTCGCCTTGATCCTGATCTTTTAAAGTAATTAATAAATTTCCTGAAATATCCCATACAGAGATATTAGAAATATTAGAGGCTTCACCACTGTACTCATCGATATCCGCAATAGCTAATAAATTACCTTGACTATTAAGGCTGGTACTACTAAAAGAGTCATTAAAACCTTTAAACCTAACTAATTCCTTTTTCTTCCCACCCTCCAATTCATTTAAGGTTATATTGCCTGCCTCTTGAGGATAATATTCACTAGATGGTGAATTGATTACTAAAAGTTTCCCATCCGAACCAAAAGCGATACGGTTAGTTCCATCAAATTCATCATTAGGCTTTATCTTGTCTTTTAAAGTTTCCCAAGCTTTATTGTTTAAATTCAACAGATTGATAGTACCATCATTCTCCACAACAGCCAATTGCTGACCATCAGGACGAAAAATAAGCTGGCTAATTGTTTTTTCAAATTTCGGGGATTTATACAACTCTTTCCCATTTAGATCCAACAGGAGAATCGTACTATTTTTACCAACCGCAGCCAATTGCTGACCATCAGGGCTAAAAATGATTTGACTAATTTTACCTTGAAAATCTATAAATCGCTTCAACTCATTAGAATTCAAATCTAATAGACGGACAGTGCCATCTTTTTCTACAACAGCTAGTTGCTTACCATCGGGACTAATACTAATACTTATTAAGTTTGGAATTTGGTTGAACTTTGCAACTCCCTTGTTTTCTCTGTCCCACAAGCGAATGGTATTATCATTACCTAGACTAGCAAATTGTTTGCCATTCGAGTTAGAAATAATCTCTCTAATATTACCTTGATGCCCATTCATCTCAAATTGCAAACCGTTTGAAAGACTTCCGATCTCAGATGGATCATAAACACTAATAATACCATCACCCTCTTGACCAATAATCAGATTACCATTGGCATCAAAAATGATACTTGAAGCGCTGCTTATCGAGGTAAAATCATTCCATGATTTATTATCTAAACTGCCTACGCTGGCACGACTCATGTCTACTCCCTCTAAAGCTGCCAAAGATTGACCATTAGGACTAAGGACAAAATTACCTAAGATAGAGCCAAATAACACCCCAACGAAATCTTTGAACTCCGCCACCTTTTCTCCAGTCATAAAATCTGACAAGCGGAGGATATCGTCCGATTGATTTGCTACAATTAACTGGTTTTTAGAGTTAAAGTTAATACCACTGAAATTGTCTTGAGATTTTTTTAATAGCTTGGGTTGATCCCCCGATAAGTTCCATAGGTGAACAGTTTCTTCTGTCTCATCATTCTTCTTAAGTATTCCACTAACATAGGCTATAAGCTTCTTACCATCAGGACTGAAACCAATTCCACGCTCATGTACTTCGGAATAAGAAGAGTGCGGGATCAACGCTTCAAACTTTGGTGGTTCTTCCTGTGTTCCGTCCAAGTTCCACAGGCGAACAGTCCCTTGCTCGTCAATTGTTGCTAATAAGCGACTATGCTGATTAACATCAAGTTTTATTTCACCTTTATGTCCTGAGAATACTTTGGGTAATTTTTCTCCCTTCAAATTCTGTAAATGGACAATACCATCATTTCCTGCTATGGCAATCAGTAACCTACCATCAGGCGTAAAAAACATCTTTTTAAAGTCTTGAGGCACTTCTATGCGGTTACGTTCTTTAGTTACATAGAATATTTTTCGCAAAGTCTGTAACACTTGAAATTGAAGCTCACCGTCTGGCTTTACAAAAGGTATCTTACTTTCTGGCTTGAAAAAGGATAAGTATCCAGGCCAATCTTTAAGAGATTTCCCTGCTCGTAAGCTGTCAAGCAAGGCATTTAACTCTTGATTTGGTAAGTTCGCTTCTGCGGATTGTCTAGTAGCTCTGATTTGACCTATCACTATATTTCTCTGGAAGACTAAACCTGTACCTAACCCCAGCATGACTGCGATCACAATAGTCCAATTCCGACAAGTATTAAACTTTTTTCGCCCGATGCTACGTCGCACAAACTCAGCTTCTAATTTGTTAAGCCAGTTATCATTAGAATTAAGTACCTTTTTCAACAAATCCAGACGGGGGTTAGCATTCCAAAGAAACCTTGCCTGTTGCTCCCTTTGCCACTCTTCAGCCGATGGAGTCAAGCGTCGTTGCAGAAGTAAACCTTCCTCATCCTTCTGCTTCCACATCAACAACTTTTGCCACCCCCGCACCAAAGCATCATGGGCAGGTTCGACATAAATATTCCCCTCAGCATTTTGTCCTATAACCAGTAAGCGTGCTTTCGTAAAACGCTCAATTACTTCTTTAACAAAATGAGTGTTCTCTGGCGGATATTCTAATTCTGATAACGGGACTCGTCTGCGGGCTAATTCACCTGCACCAATAGCAACCATCCGCAACATCACATGACGAATAATCTGGGCATAAGCTTCATCTTCTTTCACTAACGCTTCATATTCTTCATCAGCCCTTTGAGTCAGTGATTGAATTACCCCACCCAAGTCTTCATAATCCTTTTGAGTAAGCGTCCGCTCAATGATTAGCCCCTGGTTTTGTGCCTCTCGTTGTCGCTTTAAATATTTGAGATAAAGTTCACTCAAAGCAAAAGAAAGCAGGGGTAATGCTCCTGGCATATCTGCCACTTCATCAATTAATTGGTTTACCAATTCGGGAGGCTGAAAAAACATCACCCGTGCTTCTGCGGGCTTTTGAATAGCTTCGCGCAGTTCCCCTCTGGTCATCGGGGAGACAATAAATCGTCCGCTTTGCCAACGATTTTTTAGCTCAGTATTTTTGACGCTATAGCCTTTGGGGATAAACTTAAAGCCCACATCTCTGACTTGGGGTTCAAAATCAGAACGGAGGCTTAATACAACCCGTAATTTATCCCGATGGGCATCAATGGCTGTCAATATCTGTTGGAAAAACTCTTTGCGTACATCCTCATTTTGACAGAGAGTAATAATTTCTTCGCTTTGGTCAATAAATAGTAATAACTTAGAGTTGGGATTATTTTTAGCCCAAACCTCAATGCTCCAAGCCAGGTTCTTCTCCGGTTGTTGTGGCTGAATTTCTGAAAATTGAGCATCTTTCAAAGTATTATTTAATGCTTGCAAGGGAGTCTCACCGGGACGAATAGGGGGTATAACAAACCATTTCTCAGTCTGATTTTGACGTAATTGGGGAATTAATCCTGCTTTCACTAAACTAGATTTACCCGAACCGGAAGCACCCAACACGACTGTAAGAGCATGAGTTTTGACAAAATCCTGTAACTTTTTGACCTGTTCAGTTCTGCCAAAAAACAATTCACTATGTTTCTCGTCAAAAGATTCTAAGCCTCGGTAGGGATTTTTTGAGGCATCTAATGGCGGTGCAGGTTTTAATTTCTCTGGTACAAAACCGGGTAAAGTAAAAATAAATTCGCCTCGGTCATGCTTTTGTAACGGCCAAAGTCCAGCCGTTTGCAATTCGCTATAACCATCTTGATCTATTAAACTATCCCGCAGATATAAATAAAGTTCCGGGGCTGTAATTACCCCATCTCCTGTTAAATCTGCTTTCATATCTTTCAAGCCATTAATCAAAGCTTTAGCAAAAGGAGAATGCAGAGAATCAGGATCTATTCCGCGTTCATCAGTATAGTCTAAAGCTTCTTGATTATAAGCAGCAGAGGTAATAGCTTGCCAAGCAGGATAGCGAATAAAGCGGTCATAATGCTCTCGATGAATTGTTTCTAAATCTGGAATCACATTTCTACTACTAGACCAGCGAAAATTTCCCGCAAAGCAACAATCTAACATCACCAATAAATGATGACATTCAAGTTGAGAAAGTGCTTCATTTAGCTTTTTCATGGGCAGGTAAGTTTCCCAGTTTCCCAAGTTAGCATCTTGAGGAATTAAAGCTCCTGCCGGCCCGTCTTCACTGTTGCGAGCAATGCCATGTCCGGCAAAGTAGAATAATAAGCGATCGCTCTCTGTTGGCTTAATTTTGTTGGGTAGAATATCAAACAGGAGTTGATTGAGTGCTGCCAATGTTGTTTCACCGTGTTCGGGAAATAGGCGAACGACTTTTTGATAGTTGTATTCGTTTTCTAAAAGATCTGCAACAGCTTTAGCATCATTAACTGCTGTTTTTAGTTGATGGATTCCATTTTGATAATTGTTGATACCGATAACAACAGCGATGTTGCGCTGAAAATTCGTTTGACTGAGTGACCAAACCATTACTGATTCTCCAAATGACTTAAAAACCTGAAACTTGAGGGAATATAAAAACAAAGACTTGCTTAAAGAATCAGCCGTTGAGATGCACCTTAAATTTAAACTTACGGCTGACTTACTTTCAGGTATTACAGGGAAATGCTTGCACCTTTTTTAACCACAAGTGTGATTTGTTCTGTTGTCCATTCATAACTAGCAGAAACCGCAGAATTAACATTTTTGGTTGGCGGAGCATCTTCACTAGCAAAGTAAGCTGCTAAGAATTTTGCCAGTGGAGTGGTCGCTTTTCCCGCATTTTTCTGCTGAATAGGTTTATCCAATGGGGGTAGTTCTAACCAGTCAAAGCTAGTGCCATCAACTGTAGCAAAAACTTTAAGAATATCTGACCCTTCCTGATAACCGTTAGGAAGACTGGTTTTAATTGGCCAGAGGATTTCACCTTCTTTATCTAAAGGTTGAAAAGCCGCACCAGTTGGATAGCCTTTTTGAATACTCCAATCCGGCTGAATTGCGAGTACAGTAATATTGAGAGTTTGAGAAGATTTGTTGCAAATCCGCAGGCAAGCATATCGACTAACATCAAGGGTAGGAATGTTACCTACAGCGTCAAACGGTTGTAATTCTAGTTTCTCGCCCGGTTCATAATTATCGGGTAATGCACAGAGTTCTACTGTGATTTTTCCTTTTAGTGGAGACATGGGATCGTGGTTTTCTAGGTCTATGGTGGAGCGATATTTAGACAAATGCACCAAGCGTTTTACCACAGTAACGGCAGCATTAGGATCGCCGACTTTGAGAGCGGGTCGCAAATTAGCAACGGGTTCTCCAGCACGATCCAAAATAATATACTCATCTGCTTTGATAGACACCTGATAATCAATGGATTCATCGCCAGAAACTAATTCCACCCAACCCTTACCTTCTGACATTGCCGACTCAACAGCTTGCAATGCAATTTGTGGATCTATTTCTTTTTCCTGTGGCGGTAATAAACGAATCTTACGCACAAGCTGGGTATTAGGAGACAGCAATAAAGCGCAAGCACTCGAATCAATATCCTCTATCTTTCTCTCTCCAAGCATTTCGGTAATCGTTGCCCAGGAATTTCCCCCACCGAGTTTTGTAATTTCAACTAATGCTAATCGCTGATCTATCTGGGTCAAATCTGCTGTATCGGGGTAGATAGCAAATTCTGCACCTTTACGCAAACCTTGAGCTTGACCCGCATTTAACTTAACCTGTTTATTCTCTAAATCAACCTCGATCACCGATACCGTTAAGTTGGAGGAGGCGAAGTCATTTCCGAAGAAACTGCGATCGCATAAACCTTGCAACATCGGTGTTTGTTTTTCAAACTGAGTATGGACTTTACTAAAAATGTGATTGTGAAGTCTTTTGGCACTCACTCCGGTTCCGAATTTCTTTAAAGACTCTAACAGCCAGTAAGTCAGCGCTCCACCACGTTCTCCATTAAAATCTGTCTCGTAAGCATATTCATTATCTCGACAAGCGGCGAATAAAGTGAAACCAATAGGTTCAAGCCAACCACTACTTGTAACGTTGCGAGTATTTTTATTGTTCTGTGCCAAAGTTTGCCAAGTTTGAGCCAATTCATCGGCAGATGCGACTAAACTTTCTGTGGGTCGTGGTGTTGTGTCAATACCACCCCCTTCTGCTCGACGAATATCACAATTATCTCCAATATTTCGTGCGGCACCTCCAGAATGACAGCTATCGAGTACGACTGTAACCACTAATCCCTTATCTACCATATTTTTTAGGAGTTCTGCTAACTCAAAGTCGCGGAGATAGCGAACTTCTGGGTTTCCAATATCGGTGGGAACTAATGACTCGTCAATTCCTTTCTCTCCTTTAATGTCTTTGTAATTAGTTTCTGCACGTCCCCCGTGACCGGAGTAGTGAATATATACCTGGTCTTGAGGTTGAGCTTTCTCAGTAATTTCTTTAAACTTGGCTACCATATTTTCGTAGGTTGGCCATTTGTCTTTGGGTTCTGATGGCTCAGTGGAACCTTCAACATTGGAAGCTGTTAGCTTGAGAATTTGGGTTTCCGGTACTCCTTTTTGTTTTAAAAAAGCCTCTACGTCGTTGATGTCGCGGACGCATCCCTTGAGATTTTTGTAATAACTACCATCTGGCAATTTATTGGGCAGGTAGCAATCGATTCCTATCAGTAATGCGTGGAAATTCAAACCGTTTGTAAGAGTTACGTCTGTCATATTAGTTCCAATTGATTTTTCTGGAGTTGTTGTCTTGAGAATACTGAGACAAACTGCACCGAAGCAAGTTGAAAATTTAAAGCTTCAATCCGGCTTCAGCATTGCGTTTGGGTAGTGGGGGAAGTGATTTGACTTCGGGGATTCCCCGAACTTTATTTGGGGGTCAAATCGAATAAAAGTAAAATGGGAGACTTTTTCATGCTTCAATAGCCTCGTTTACAGGGGTCGTTTCTGTTATCGAGGCTTGTGGGTTGGAAATTTCAGATTCATTAACTTTGCTTTTCCAAACTTCACAAATTGTTTCGGATGTTGCAGAGGAAATTGTTTTAATAATGAGGACAGCTAAAATTGCTGCAATGGGATAAGCTAACTGTAAGTTAGCCGCTAAAAATGGAATTAATGCTTGGGCTGCCGTCCCCCAATTCTCTTTAAATTTTCCAGCAACTTTTCCCAGATGCTCTTTTAATAAAGCTTGGGATTGAGTTTGAATGATTTGTTCATCAAACAGGTCACTACACATTAATTTGTAGGCTTTTGCATTTAACTTTTGGAAGAAGCGATCGCCACAGTAGCCAGAGCAGCACCAGAATCACTGAGAATCATAGCCCAGCGGCGGCTCCATCGGTCTACCAAGACACCAGCCAGGGGGGAAATCACAATCAGGGGTAGGGCACCTGATACAGTAATTAGGGTAAATTGCGTGATTGATCCAGTGCGCTGGTATACCCAGATGCCTAAAGCAAAATCAGTGAGGCTGGAGCCGATTAGGGAGACTAATTGTCCAAACCAGATGAGAATGAAAACTCTCATCCCAATGTGCGTGGGGTATTTGATCATATTTTTGCTGCCAAAATCATCTATCTGTCCCTATTCCAGGCAAACTCACAGACGTTTTTCTTACTGATGAATCAAGAGAATTTATTCCCAGAGCAACACTGAGGGTAGTGCTTCTGGGTGTGCCAGCCGCAGCAACTCATAGCCAATGCCAGCGCTTCCTTGAAAGAAGCCGGGGTTGAATACATGGTTGGGCAAGTTAGCAAACAATTGATAGCCTCCGGCTTGTTTGGCTCTGGCTAATACCCAAGCTGCTCTTTGTTGTGCCATTGTCAGCAATTCAGGGCGGGATAGTTTTTGTGCCCCCAGCAGCAGCACTTCGCAGCGACCTAAATTGCCACAGCAAAGATTATCTACCCCTTGCAAGCCGTACTTCTGAGTCGTCTGCAATGCCACTTCTATATCTTGATGGATTTCCGAGGTTTCTAAAATCGACAAACCACCCAACCGTCCTAAGCCAATCCCCGTAGCACCATGACACCAACTAACTGTATTAAAACCCGGTTGACCATTTTTTTGAGTAAAAGAACGGAAATCAGGCCAGTTAGCGGCAGAGGTTGAAAAGACACTGCGTTCATAAGCAATTCCATCACAGGCTGCCTCTAAATAGTTGCTGTCCTGCGTCACTGAGTAAAGTCTCAGCAGAGCGTAGGCAATTCCGGCAGCACCGTGAGAGAAGCCGGTGAGGGGTCGTTTGGCAACCGTATTCCAAGCTTTAGGCGCACCGTCTTCACTTATTTGCTGGTCGAGCAGATGTTGTCCGCAGGCGATCGCCTTCTCTAAAACCGTAGTTTCAGCCGTCGCTTCATAGAGAGACAATAATCCTAGAATTGTTCCGGCTGCCCCGCCAATAATATCCAACTGTCGATCTGCGGCAATCAGTTCTGGGGTAATCCAACTGGCAAAATGACGTGCATCAGTCAACAAGGTCCCATCTTCCAGAAATTGACTCGCCTTCACTAAGGCATAAATGATTGACCCTAAACCAGTTGCACCACCTATCCCCGTAAGCCGAGCAAAGCGTCGCTGGGCATCTGAGTCCAACATTTCTAGTTGCCGCCGCAGGGGCTGTAACACTCGCAATGCCAACTCGCTGAATCGAGGCTCCTGAGTCACCTGATACAGTCCGGCAAGGAATAAAGCCACCCCACAGCGTCCATCATAGAGGCCATCCCCCAGCACTTGTAACTGGAATCGCTCGGCTTCAGGGACAAAGCCCATGCCAATCCAATTGAGACTGCCATCAGCATCTTGAATCGCTCTGGCTTCAAGTTCAGTCGCAATCTTCCGTGCTTCTTGAATCAGTTGTTCTGAATTGAGGGGCGGCAGAGACTCTTCCTGCCGTTGTTGATGCTCATTATTAGCGGTTTGTGCGACTCTGGCAAAAAAGGCTCCTTGAATAATCGCTACTTGTCGGGTCATATCTATTTCATCCAGGGCTTGCAATTGCTCTATCACCTGTTGATAGCTGGCTTGCTTGAAATACTGGGGAATTACTGAGATACCCTTCAGAGTTAGGGCATCGCTATTCGCCCTAGCCGTAAAGAAGGGAATATCCAATTGCTCCATAGCCCGGAGTTCTGCCTGGAGAATGGGCCAGGCATTGGGTTTTTCCTGGGCAACTAGATAAGCTTGACTGAGAAGATCGATCTTAATGCTGTAGTCTGCACCATTCTTGAGATAATCTGGTGCCCAGGCCCGTTGCAAAATGGTGAAGTAGATGCGGGTAGCCCGGAAAACAAATCGTACCTGCTGATGCTGGAACACTGCTAATGGGCTATCTGACACCAGTAAGCTTTCCTTGTGAGTCATCAAAAAGCAGTACATTTGCTCAAACCCTTCACTGAGTTGCCCTTGATAATCGTTCGGAGACAGGGCAGTATCCCCTAAAAGGGGCACATTTTTCTCGATAGGCAAGGTGACTGTTTCGTTACGCAGGTGCATGTTATCGGTGTTGATAGCCTGCCACCGTGGCACTTTTTGAGGGGCTTGCTGAGAATGGGTGCTGCCCAAGCCACTGATATCGTAGGCAATGCGCTTATCCACACTAAAGTCCCAGCGGGGCAGCAGTCCTGTACGTAATACAGAGTCCAAAAACAGTTGCAGGGAATCTGTTTCCAATGCTTGGTCCGTCGGTGAATTTTCGATGGGATTGGCTTCATGGTGCAACAGGGTTTCCATATCGATCAGCACCAGGTGTTCGCCACTGGCGATCAGGTTCTCCTGGTGACAGTCAGTTCCCCGTAGGGCATAGATCAGACACAGCAACATACCCGCCCGCCGATAAAAGCGTTCGACCGCTGCTTGGTCTGTACAGGGTTGGTATTCGACATATTCAACCCAGCCGTAATCCTGCTGGTTGAGTACCTGGATTACCTTAAGCTCTAATAGTTGGCTTTGGTGATTACACCAGTGGAGAAACTGGTTCCAGGCTACTTCCAGACCCAAATCCTTGGGTTTGTAGATTAGCTTGAGTCCTGATTCCCAGGTGAGCAGGATAACAGTGCGCCCCTGATTGTGCGAATCGGAAAGGGAGGCTTTGATTTGAGAAACTTTGCCTAAAGGCTGTGGTTCTGGGTTGAACTCCCCACGTTCTGGGTTAGGGAGAGTCTCTAAGTCGCCATCCTGAGACTTGTTATTTGTAATTAAGCCAAATGTCTGCTGAATAGCATCCCGATCTTGAACCAGACGCTGAATAAATTCAGCCGTTGCTTCAACCCAAAAATCCACGGTGGTTGCGAGCAATCGACCTAAAACGGGGTAATTCTGGAAAAAGTTTGATAAACCATCCTCTAAGAGTTGATGAACAAACTGGTTGTATTTTGTCTTGCTATTGCTGGGTTCTTCTTCTAGCCCCAGCAGGTTGAGTAAATTTTGACTAAAGGGACGAACTTTAGAGAATTCAAAATTTAGGGTCTTGCTAGAGATCGTTGCCAACCGTTGTAATAAACTGTGTTCCAAGGAATGGTAAGCTTTTTCTGAAAGGATAGATAGGGGAAGTTTTGCTGAGGAAAGCTGAGAGGAACCCAAGCGCGTCAGTAAATTCTGTCTAGCAACTTTGATGGCAGGTAACAGGATATCTTCAAAGACAACGGGAGCGTCTGGTGCGGTTGGCAGTAATATTTCAGCGTTAGGATTGAAATTTGTCGCCGTTTGCATTATTTGGCGCAAGGTTTCTGCCCATGTTGGCAAAGGCTGTTCGGTTGCAAGCTGTACTGTTCCTAATCGCAGACAAACCGTGTCGAGGTCTAAATTCTCCCATTGCAAGCGTTTCTGTAAAGTTGTTAGTTTACCTTCATGAGAAACGGTTTGACACCAGCGATTGAGGCGATTCTCAATCTTTTGTTCGTTTGTCTTTTCTGTAACAACGACGAAACGTTCTCCATCAAGCCGTTCCCAAAGGAAACTGCCATTAGTAACAATCGTAGCAAGTTCGGCTTGGGTGATGTAGCGGTGTTTAACAAGCAGTTGAGACATGAGAAATTTCTTTTCTTAGATTTTGATTTGAGTTCAATGTTTAAGAAATTGCCCAAAACCAGAGGAATTTGTAGGATTCCGTCTCAGACATCGGTTTTGGGCCAACAGTTTTACGCTTTTTGGCCTAGAATGTGGATAAGCATCTTATCGCGTACAATTCGTATTAAACTTTGTATATCGTTTTCTTAGAGTTTGTGGTCCCCCCGATATAGCTAGTAAATCTTCCTCGCTCATTTCTTGGATGAATATTTCGACTTGAATGTAGGTGAGCAATTTAGTTACATCTTCTATTGTAAAATTGTCACCTTTCTCAGCAGCAGCAGTTGTCAACAGTTTAATAGCTTCATCTTGGGTCTTTGCTTCTTGAATTTGCTGACGTACCTGCTCATCTTGAAGCAGAGCTTTAATTTTGTTAATAGACATTATTTTTCTCCTTGAATGATTGAGCTTGGTTGTTGAGAAGTTGTTGACGAAAAAGCTTTCCAGGTATCGAAATTGCCCAAAGCAGGATGACTTTGTAGAAGTCCGTCTCAGACATCGGTTTTGGGCAAACGGTTTTACGCCTTTTGGCCTAGAATGTGGAAAGGCTATTCGGGACAGCTACACCAGCTTTTAGTGCCGACCGTAAGCGGTGCCAACCCTGTATTAGCCCCTCCCGATACAGTTAGTAAATCTACCTCGCTCAATTCATCTTCGGCACGCCATAAGTTACTGATCGCAGCTTCTACTGCACTAGCAGCTTGCACTTCCTGAATGCTGAAGGAGTAACCGTACTCTTCACCCAACGCAACTACGAGTTGAGAAAGGCTTTCCACATCGGTTGCTGCTTTGAGTTTGTTTTGCAGCACAGAGTTGCTCAATACTTCTTGGAAAAACTGTTCCAATTCGCTTGTGTTAGCTGTGGTTTGTGCTTGATCTAAAGTAATAGTAGTCATGTTTGTTGCCTTTGAAAAATAGAGTGTTTTGGGAAATGCAAGGTTTAGCTTTTTTGCTTGTTTCCTTTGCTTTCCATATCTACATAGTATCTAGATGCAATTAAAATGAATAGTCGCACAAATGAGTGATACAGGAAAAACTGACTGATATCAAGTTCAGTTGAATACCCATAATTAATAAATATAGCTTGGGTTGAGGTCACGGATGCTGTTGACGAATTCGTGAAACCAAGGTTTATGCTGTATCTTGCTCCCTTCTCCCAAGGTTGGGAGAGGGGCTGGGGGTGAGGGCTACAGGGATTTCTGGGTTTGTCGTCAGGGATGATAGCTTGAGATTCTGTTTGTTTTCCCTTTGGGTATTCAACCGGACTTGATCTCATAATTTATCATTCATCATTCAATTGTGTGAATTTCACAGCATAAAATTCTCGGTAACAGTAATATCTCTCCAAACTATTTTCACGCCAAAACTATCGCCGACAGCAGCGTTAAATTCCAAGGAAATTTTTTGGTTATCGTTTTTAGTTAAGGCTTCCATCACGGCAGTTTCTTCTTCATCTAAAATCATAATCCCTAGAGAGGGTGGCAGGTATTCTTGACCGTTTGTTGGGTGTAACTCTACAATAATGTTCATTTCGTCTAAGTCGTTTTCGTCCGGGCTAACCTTGACAACTATTCCGACCGATGCGCCGTTACCTTTGATTCCTAAATTAATCAATTTAGCCCGAGAAACCGAGTTTATTTCCCTTTCGTCATGGCTTCTAAATTGCCAAGCAATTTGTTGAGAAAATATGGATTCTATTGGCAACCAATTGGATTCATAAATATTCTCCAACCATTGTTTTAAGTTGGCGGTTTCTTGACGATTTAATTGATTATTTTGTAACTCTAACTGTTCGAGGTAATCTAAGAAAAACTCCAGAGGTTGTAGTTGCTCAATAGGAAACTCATCAATTGATACTTCCTTGATAAACCCCAACAAATTCGCCGATTGCAAAGATTTATTGATCTGCACAACTATATAACCAATTCGGTTGGATTGAACTTCTGGTGGCACATAGACAAACTCTGCATCTTCTAACACCGGACGACATTCTAATTTTCCGCAATTTTTCACGAATAAATCGGCGACATCCGTTAGCGTTTGTTCTGCCGGATTCCAACTTTCACTCGCTTCTAAGTCGGTTTCAAATCCCATACACTCCAGATAGAACTTTACGAAAAATACGGACAAAGTATTCAGCAGAACTTGCTGACTTTTTTCCGGCGTTGCTTGCTGTCTTGCTCTTTTTTCTGCCACCCTAACAGCTACGGTTGATATCGGTCCTGTAAATGTAGAAATCGTTAACATATTACTCCTTTGTTTTCCTCTAATTTAAAAGTTTAACCCAAATCTTCCAAGCCGCACAACTCTCTCAATTCCGGGCGAAATTTTTCTAAGTTTCGCTGATAAAAGTTACTCAAAGTCGCTACGGGGATATCGAATTCATCTGAAATCTCTTTCCAAGATATCCCCGACCATCTTTTCATCGCGATTTCCCGAAAATTGACCTCGGGATATTTTTTGATGTATGCTTGTCTAAAAATTCCTTTCGGGTCGATTTCTATATATTGTCTGATTTTTTGAAAAGCCCGGATATAATCATCTTCGTCTTCCCTCTCCTCAGTTGCCAAGTCTTCCAGATTTTCTAAAATAGAACTTTCTAGGTTAATTTCATTGGTTGTGCCAATCACTTTGGGAATGGCTTCTCGAAAAAAGCGTTTATTTAATAACATATTCACCCAAGTCATAAATTCTCCCCGTTGCGGATCATATTTGTCAATATTTTTGCAGATATACAAAAAAAGATTCTGCACGGCTTCCTGATAAATATCTTCATAGACTCCTTGAAATTGACCTTGATATGGGCGGGCAAGTTGGCGGGAACGGTAAATTGTATCAATGAGTTTTGATAAAATTATCCGTCTAGCAGTTGTACCCATTGGATGCTGTTGGACTTGCAGAGCTAGCGCTTGAAGCTGTTGCTCGTTCATACATTGATTTCTGAGAATTTTATCCTCTGATTACTATCGGATTGTTCCTGTGGCTGTTATCCAAATTCTCTAGCAAAGTTTACAAAAATTTACAATAGGCTGTTTTGTGAGCGATTACCTCTCTAAACGAGTGGCTGTTGAAGAAATGTTCCGAGACTTCAAAAGATATACTGAATGGTTTCCCCGTTGCGGAACTCAATCAAACTCTGTCGTCCGGGGATGAGAACGATTTCGGTAGTTTGTGCGATCGCAATATAATCGGCTACAGTTTCCACTGTCGGAGTTGCAGATACCCTGATCGTAGTAGACAATAGCGTTGCGATCGCACAGTCGTAAGCAATTTATCAATATCGGCAGTCGGGATATTGCATCGAGAACATTGGACGGAGTTATCGGGGGCAATTGACGCACTAAACACTGTTAAGTTGATATTCAAAGCTTCTAACTTTTTTGCTGTTTGGTTTTCGGCAAAATTGGAATGAGCAAATTAGCTAAATCTGGCTGAGAGATACTTCAGAAAACGAACTTTAACCCGGAACTCCCAAGTGGGGACAGTCGGGTTTTCCGCCTTCGGTTTGGTCTGAAATAATTAGTTAGAAAACTTTTCTTTGAGATGGATAGCAATACTGTTGGTTTCAGCTAGATTACGTCCTGTCGTTTGAATACATATTCCCAAACCTGCATCTGTCCAAGTCAATACCCATTCAACTTTTCCATCTGAATAAGTCCGTCGAATAGGATTAATTTGTTTTGGATTGAAAGGGAGAGAATTAATAACAAATTTAACATAGGAAGAACGGCAAATCTTTTCTGAAAAGACTTGTAAAATATCTTTTCCATGATCGTCTCTCAGCTTAATCACTTTTTGGTTTGGGGGCGTATCATCTTGAGGAATTTGAGAAAGAATAGCACTACTCTGCTTGGCAAATTGTAGGCGCGATCGCTCGTTGAACAAAATACCCATAGCCGAAAGACAAACATATTCCAGTTGATCTGAAGATGATTGAGTTTGATCCAAGTCTTCATTACTTGATTCGATTAAAGTGTGAAAATAAGGATTGTTTAAATCTTCTGCAACTAGCGATTTTTCGATAATTTCCTGAGCTTCTAAGGTTTCAAACAAAACATAATGATTGAGCCAAAAAGCGAGGTCAAGGGCGATAGGTTGTGGGGGAAGTTCTATCACTTCTGAAAATTTTTCAAATAGGTAATAGACGGGAATTTCGAGGGCTTGTCCGATCATACCTGCAAAGGAAATCTGAGCTTTGTATCCACCTGTAGCATTGATTGCGATCGCTTCTGAAGACCATTTATTAACTTCTGAACTAATTTCTCGCACCAGATTCTTTAAGCCTTGGGTTTTAAATGCGTAAACATCATCATCTCTTAATCCCTTTAAAACTTTGACTTCAACCTGTTCAAACTGTAAAGGATTCTGACGATTTTCATAGTAAAGTTTAAGTAATGCGCCTGTATTTCGACCATCTTCTGTGTCTGAAACTAGAAAAATTAGACGCAAATACTGAGCTAATAATCTTTTTTGGCAAATACTGGTAATAGAATTAATTTCTGCACCAGAAAGTCTATCTGTATTTTCTTTTTCTAACAGCAAAAGTGCTACTTGATGCCAATTTTTAGCCATCACTGCTGACAGGATAGATTCTTCTGAACGTTTTAAATTGTTGAGTAAGCTAGTTCCAACGGTACAGATTAATGTATTTTTCATGTTTTTGAACTTTCCGCAATCAAGTTAAACATTGAGTTGAATATTTAAGTGTGTTTCACAGGACAAGTTGAGTTAATCATAGCATCGCAGGGGACTTGATCTATGAATCGAGAACCGCCATCTTCTTGAATAGGGGGTTCAAAATTTGTTCGACTGATGTACTGAGTGATAACGGAGGGATTATTAATTTTTGCTGTAAAGATTAAGGTGATCAATACAATCAACTGAAGCAGTTTGAGGTTAGACATGATGTTGTAGGGAATAAGTGTTTTCAACTGTTTCAGTATAGTCACGCATGGAAAAGGAGCTTTCCAAAATTTCGAGGAGTGATATGAGTTTTTTCAATAATTGGCTTGGAAGAACCTGTTTCCAGATGGGGCTAGAATGATGAAACCAATGAGTTAGTGTCTCATCGGGATATTCAATCTCAGGTTTCCTATCGCCAAGCGATTCAGTTGCAAATTCGACGATATAAACGTAGTCTGTGGCGTCGAGAAGTCTATGAACCCTTTTTGAGAATGGGGTAATTGAGAATGTAGGGATTTGGAACTTTTACTGATTCTATCGATTATAACATTATTCAATATAAAGGGAGAGAAAAGTAATTCCTCTCCTTTTTTAATATTTGTCGAAAATACAATGTTTCTAACTAATCCGATTTAACCCAATCGGTAGGGAAACATGTGTAATCCGCAGCACTGTAGCAAGAAATCGTTTCCAACTAATCCGATTTAACCCAATCGGTAGGGGGTAAAAAAGACCTCTTTCTTCACGCCGAATATCTGATTTCCAACTAATCCGATTTAACCCAATCGGTAGGGAAAAAGTTAGTACAAGTCATTTCGGAGAACACTCAACGTTTCCAACTAATCCGATTTAACCCAATCGGTAGGGACAACTTTGATGACTCTATGGAGAGTCCTCCTGATGGAATGTTTCCAACTAATCCGATTTAACCCAATCGGTAGGGTGTTATTTCACACACACCTTTAATGGTGTCAATGTGGTTTCCAACTAATCCGATTTAACCCAATCGGTAGGGCCAAGAATACAACAGTAATAACGGTAGTCATAATGTTTCCAACTAATCCGATTTAACCCAATCGGTAGGGAGTTCGTCTCAGAAGGCAGACTGAGAGAGGGTTACAGACGACAAATCGACGCACCCCCAAACAGAGCATTTGTAACACAGTTGAAACTGCCATTGTTACAGTCCTCAAACCTTGATGAGACAAGCAATCGACGCACCTCAACGCAAAAATCATAGTTTCAGCCATTGAGCAACCTGCGTCGAAACTAATCATATCACACCTCAATCATCTGATACAACCCATACTCCTGAGCCATTCCAGCATCAGAAAACGCTAATTTCACAGTCAATGGGGAAAGTTCAGCCAGAGCAACTTTCACAGCACATAAAAAGTAGGAGGAGACTCAGGTTCAGGACTACCAATCGTCAAGACTAGAGATACAGCCTCCTGAGCAATCCAGTAAAACCGAACATCATTCTCTGCGGGAACAACTAACTTTTTGACTTTTTGATGTAGGATTCGCATCTCGTCTAAAGTGATAAAAATCTCGAAGACTGAATACTGAACTCGCCGACCATAGCCTTCTAGAAAATTAGCTAACTTTGTGCGGCGCTTGTCATTAGGGATATCGTAGACCACAAGTACCATTGTTGTGCAAATCAAGAAAGGGAAGCCATCAGCAAACGCTCTGACTCCCTCCATCATATATCTGAGGTTCTACTCGCTGAATTGGAAATCTCCTTTTCCTGCCCTGTGTATAACTAGATTATGCAAACGAAAGGAAATTTCACACAGCCTATGAACCAGAAACTCAATTTATGAAGACAAATCGGCGAGTATTAATCCTCGCAGATAGCGACAATACCTTTCTCAGCGCTCAGAGTTTCAATCGAAAGGTTGATTGGCTACAAATTCGAGACTATTTAGCCGATTCCAACGAAGGAAGAGAATTAATCGAAATGGTCATTTATGTTGGCTTACCTCCTGCAAGGGAGCGATTTATTGAACAACGTAAAACCAAAGAAAAATTCATCTATTGGGCTAAAAGTAACGGATTTTTAGTAGTTCCCAAAGAAGGCAAAGCCAAGGGCGATGATTTTGAAACCAATATTGATATCGTGATGGCAATGGATGCCATTGAACTGGCTCTAGAAGTCCGTCCAGATATCGTTGTTTTGGTAACAGGAGATTCCGACTTTGCCTATCTCGCTGAAAAGCTCAGAAGGAGAGGAATTCGAGTAGAATGCTTCGGTTGAACAATCGCTCGGCAATGACCTAAAAATGGCAGCTAATAGCGTTGTTGATTTAATTGAACTGTTTGACCGTTTTGAACAACAAAAAGGCAACAAAAACCATTACCGAATTGGCTCTCTTAAATTGTTTGATTGACTAATATTTACTTTGAGGTTAAACCCAAAAATGATGAACAAAATTATAGCTCTACCCCAAGCAATTTCCGAGAAAGCGGTAAACATTCTCAATGGAAAATTGACCGTCCATCAAACCACTGGATTAAGATTTATGAATTTCCTGAGTCTAGATGGCACAAAACCGATACTCTTTCTTTGATGGCTCCCGACTGCTACTTTTGTTCTTGAAAGTCTGATTTTTTTTGAGTTTCCCGACGTTTTGGAAGACCCTGCTTCTATGCCATGTGATAATAAAACTCAAGCAAATAGAGGTATTAGCCAAGTGAAAATGCCTAGAATTGCCTAAACTCTAAATTTCTTTATTCCCCATGAATCAGCCAGTTTATACGGTTATTACCTTTGCCCCCGTGCAGGGGTTTATCGAAAAATCCCGCAAACTTCGAGATTTATATGGAAGTTCTTACATCCTGTCTTTTTTGTCTTGGGTTATTTGCCAAGTTGCTGAAACCCAAAAACTGGAGGTTATTTCTCCCGCACTCCCGAATATTACTCAAGGAATGCCCAATCAAATTATTTTAAAAGGCGATGTCTCTCCAGAAAATTTAGATCTAATCAAACGTCGATTTAATCAAGCTTGGCGACTGATTGCTGAAAGCTGTCAAGATTGGATTGAAAACAATATTAAAACCTGGACAGACTCAAAAGAAGAAACCCATCTGTGGAACTATAGTATCTGGAAAAGAGATTGGGATTTGTGGAAAAATCATGCTTGGGAATATTTCGAGGCTTCAGGGAAACCAGGGGAAAGTATTACTCAAGTTCGGGAGCGAATTAATCAAGTTAAGGCTTCGCGAGATTGGACAGGAATTAATTGGCAAGGAGAAAGTTCAACTCTCTCTGGTACCGATGCGATCGCCTATCCCGACTTAGGACGAATTGCCGATCCTCGTCATTACAATTATCCAGCAGAAAGAACAAAAATTCAAGCCTTTTACGAGAAGTTAAGCCTGGTACTCGGAGAATCATTTATTGATATTCGAGAACAATTGAGTATTCCTGAATTGATCAAACGCTTAATCACCCATGAAATGATTGCCAATAGACTCAAAGAAAAATTACCTCAACTGGAAATCGAGGATCACTCCGATCAAATTACTCAAATTGCCAAAGAATTAAATCCGGTATCTTTCAAAGATTTAAACCGACTCAAAGATTCGGAGGACGAGCAAAAATATAAGACGGGGTGGTTTTTAGGAGATGGGGATGGTGCGGCTAAATATTTTAAGCAAATCGGAAAACAAGGCATTGAAGCCGAAGAAAAAGGGACTCAGAGTTTTAGTCAAGAAATGCGAGAATGGGGGAAACAACTTAGAGATCAACAAGCCGAATATTTAGACCATAAAGGACGGATGGTTTATGCAGGTGGAGATGACTTTTTAGGCGTTCTTTACAAGGTAGAAGAACCAATCTCTCCTCTGGAATGTTTTCAATGGTTTTATCAATTCAAGTCACAAGTTTGGCACCAACCCAAACGCAAAATAATTACAGCGAGTGTTGGGTTTGTTTGGGCCGGAGCGCAGGTTCCCCAACGAGATATTTTACAGCATTGTCATCTAGCAGAAAAATCAGCTAAAAGTGGAGGACGCGATCGCATTGCCTTTCGGATTTTATTTAATAGTGGTAATTATTTAGAATGGGTTTGTCCCTGGTGGATGCTAGATAAACAGGATTTATCAGAAGCCGCAAAAAAGCTATCTCTACTCAATCTTCCTGAGAAAAATTTGATTGAAGGAAGTTTATTTCTAGAAAATGCAGTTCAAATGCACCCAGAAACTTGTTTGGTTTACCTCTCAACTCATCCTCTTGAACCGAGTTGGTATCGGTTGGGTGGTGAAGGTCATCTGGTTGAAATTGACTGTATTAACCTCAATGAAAATCACAAAGCTTTACTGAATCAACCCGTTGGTCAACAATTTGCTTTAATTACTCCTGCGGTTTGGGGATCGAATCGTCTTTCCTATCGAGAACCGATAGATTTACAAAAAAGCGATCGCCAAAACCCTCTAAACATAAATAATCAGTTTGTTTGGTCTGTTGAAGCACTTTATACAGCCCGTCCAATTCCATTTCGTTATCGCTTAGGAAATCCTGATTCTCCCAACGATCAAGCCTCTTTAGAAACCCCAAAAAACCGACCAGAAATTACCCCATCAAACTCACCTAAATTGCTTTCACGAGGTCGATATGCGGTTCCCTCTGGAACAGTTTATGTGTTAAAAAATCCGATCAAGCAATCTTGGCAAGAGTGGGATGAGAATTGGTTTCCCAAAGAGGGGCCATCCCTAAAACGTTGGGGGTGCGGTTTAGCTTTACCGTTGTCTATGAAAGAAAAATAATCAGGTGAACTCAAACTCAACTTCAACTATTTCACAATGAGCAATTCAAGACCACACCTGCTATTGGAGGACGACAACCCGGTGATCAAAGACCTACATTTTTTAGCTGTGTTTGGCATCGAATGTTACCGATTGAACAAAATAAATATCTAGAGATTGTCACTCTTTTTCGTGACATACTCTGACACTAATTCTGCGAATATAGTGTCAGCATCCTAACATCACTATTAGGAATTCCTGCTTGATTCGGAGTGTAATCACTTAACCGTCCACAGGCAGCCACCGTGAGTCCCAGGGTGGTTAATCCTTTGTGAAGGATATTAATTGCAGCGTTCTCGTCCCGGTCGATTTCAATCCCGCACTTGGGGCATTGATGAAGACGAACAGAAAGAGTTTTGGGAACTTTGGTTTTACAGGAAGAACAGTCTACGGTTGTGCTGTGAGGATTTACCTTAACAAAATGTACGCCGCTTCTTAGAGCCACTGCTTCTAATATTGTTAGGAATTTTCCCCAAGCTACATCGTAGATCGATTTAGCTAATCTTGTTCTTGCCAGTCCCAAGATGTTCAGATCTTCGACTGCAATTAAGTCGTATTTTTTGACGAGTTGGTGAGCAACATTGTAATGAAAATCCTTTCTCTTTCTACCTATTCGCTGGTGGACAAGAGAAATTTTTTGCTTTTGCTTTTGGGAATTAACAGAACTGGATTGCTTTCTAGCTAGCTTTTTCTGTCGATACCTCGGGGCTTTCCGATACCGGGCACGGGGTCGGGGCTTTCCCCCCTCGGCCCCTATGACCCTGACCCTCGGTTTTCATCCCGGCGAATAACCGAGAACCCCAATGACACTTTTTAGCGGGCTTGCTTTTGGGTTTGTAGCGGTTGCAAAACCCCCGATATTTTCGAGCGCAATCCTCCAAGGTTTCGCCCAACTGCAAGAAAGCCGGATGCCACTGCGTCAAGCCATCATCGGTAAGTTTTTCATAACTGCCGTAGTTGCTGAACTCGTAGAAAAAGGTCGAGCGCATTTTGGCCGCTTTGGGATTGCCGTGGATGTAGCGCAGGGTATTCAATGCCCGGTCTTTGTCGCTGGCGGGAAACCCTTCTGCAAAATAGCGCTTTTCCCAAAACGGCTGGAATATCAACCGGTTGGTCGATGCGGCGTTGGGGACTTTAGATAACCTTGAGGAGGGGAGTGAAGCCCTCCTGCGGGAAGGGCTGACGGCGTTTTTGAATCGGGTCTATTATGAATTGCATAATGTGGGGAAAACGTCCCGCGATCGCGCCCTCAATTTTGCGGTGACAAATACGTTCCAGGCCGCCGCCACCTTTGCCGAAGCGATCGTTTCTGACCGACGGCTGGACACGATTGAAGTGGAAAAAAGCCCCTACTGCCCCCTCAACAGCGACTGCTGGGACGTGTTGCTCACCTTCTTCGATCCCGAAGATGGGAAGCGATCGCGCCAGGTGTTTCGCTTTACAATCGATGTGGCCGATAGTATGCCGGTGACGGTGGGCTCCATCAAACGCTGGTCAATTCCGGGCAAAAAACAGACGCAGGCCGCGAATAGTTAGCAAAAGTCCAGTGGGCGTTAAAGTGGAACTTTCATCGGTCCGAAGCGCTCCAAAACGACGGAAGTTCCACTACATCACCTGCTTGACAATACGGGACGGTGATCGCAGATAGGGCAATAGAGATGCAACCTTTAAAAGTGCTTTTATAGGATTGATGCGCTAAAATGACTGCCCTTGGAGCCATTGGAATACTTTGAAGTATCGAAGACCAGTGTTAACGAGTGAAGGTTTAGATATAATTCATCAGTCGTTCAAACCTGTCATTGAATCTGATGAAATTGTTAGATTCTTAAACGATGGAGTGTTTTTCCTCTTCATCTATAACGAACAGGTTGAACTCTTTGGGGTGTACGATCACATTTTTGACCTCCGCGACAGGGGAAATAGGCGATTACCCTAACAGCCTTTCCCTTGGGGATGACGCACGGACAGGATGCGAGTGGATTTGGTAATCCGCTCACGCTGGGACTGCTGGGATTTACTATCATCGGTTTGGTTATCTTTTTGTGGCAATAATCGCAGATCGCTTCTCTTCTATATTATCTACTATTCTTAGGATTTGAACTAATTTCCATAGGTCGGAGCCATTTATTGATCCATTAAATAGAATTTTGTATGGAGGCTTTTCTATATTCTCCCAAAACCAACTAATTTTGTCTTTTACTCGCGAGGTAAAAGCCACATCATTATGTTTGCAGGCTTGACTGATCGTAGCTTCGTTCAAATCAAACCCTTTTTGATCTGATGAAATTGATTCCCCTGATTTATAAGCGTAAGTAATTCCTTCTAACTGAAGTTCGTTTTTTATTCTTTCTTGTTCGGGATCGAGAGATACAAATTCTCGACGGTCAATTCGGTTTTGAGTATTGTTGAATCTAGTGATTTCTGTAGCAAATTCTTCGGGGCAGTTTTCTAAGGATATAAGACGAATAAGAATTTTGGCTTTTTCAACTTGCTCAGGAGAAGTTTGATACGCTCTTGCTACAGAACCAACTGTTTGAGCGCCGTTGACTATCTTTACATCTTTACACTCAAATATCCCAGTATCTCTCCCACTGCCCCCCAGAGGTTTTTTTCCAATACTAGAACATAAAGCTGTTATTCCATTATTGTAATACCAGAATTTCTCTGGATCATGTCTGACTGAATTCAATATGCCTTCGTTAACTTCACTATCTCTCAGAAAAAATCTAATATTTGAAGAAAACAATCTCGGGGAGTGCTTAGTCCACCAATCCGCTACTTCCCTGGCAGAAACTTGTCCATAATATGATTGATATGGCTCTTTTGTTTGTCCCCAATCAAAAAGGCAAACCTCTAAATCTATCGGATAACCTTTTGCTCCTTGAGAGATTATGTTATATATGTCAGACTGGTTAAAAATTCTTTTGCTTACAATATCTATTGGGTCATTCATCTCGTTCAGTAAATCATCAAGTTCTCTTTTAGGTTCATCCGCTAAGGGAGTTTGACCTGAATAGACAAGAATAACTTCAAACCTTGTACCTGCGTCATTTAGTGATTCTTCAATATCTTTAATCTTATTATTTAATTTTGAGTTGAACCTGTCGTATCTAGCATTAACTAAATCCTTGAAACCTTTAGCAAACTTCATAACTTCCTCTGACTTTATACTTCCTCTGCTTTCATGTTTCCATTTGGACTGTAATACATACATTACCTTTTCTCTTTTATCAAAATAAATGCAATCTATACCATTATCCTGTCCACCATCAACTATTGATTTTGATGCTTCTTCAGGGGAAATATCAGCTAAAGTCATCAATGCAAATGCAGCCAAACTTCTTGTTAAAAACAACGATTCTTTGTCCGTTTCCGATTTATTTTGATAGTCTGATAAATCAATCAAACCATTAAATGTTTTTTGGAGATATGCCTTGATTGGACGTAAGTGAATTTCACTCATAACGATTGAGGGTTAACTTTACTAACTTTAATTTTATCGAATCAATTGTTATAGGCTTGCCTATAATCCTTCGCTAAATAAGACTGAAACCCTTACTCCTATAGCTTTTGAGCGTCTTTTACCTAATTTTATTAGGTATTCAAATCTCATAATTTTATCATAATTAACTCATCTGGTCAGGCATAAGTGCAAGCGCATAGATTTACAAGATTTGTACTCCTGCATCTAAACATGAGACTTATGTCTCTAGGGAGAGGTTTTCAAACTACTACAACAAGATTATAGACAGTAGTTGCAATTGGGTTATAACCTATGAGTGATCAACGCTCCGGAGCGGATGCCAACCGTTTTCTCCGAGACTTCAATCGACGGCAGTTTTTGAAAGGGGTTGGCTTTATTGGAGTTGGGGCGAGTACGGGTTTGGCAGATCATATTCTGCACTCCAATACATCCGTTGAAGCGCCTGAACTCAACACCTCTTCTGCTAAATTGACTCTCGCTCAAACCTCGGAGAACCGTTCGGGTGAAATTCCCCGTCGTCCTTTGGGTAAAACGGGTGTAGAAGTCTCTGCAATTGGGTTGGGGGGCGCGACTCTCGGACAGGCTAAAAGCAAAGAAGAAGCAATTCGCATTACTCACGAGGCGATTGATAATGGCATCACGTTCATGGATAATGCCTGGGAATATAACAACCATCGCAGTGAAGAATGGATGGGTGAAGCTTTACAGGGACGACGGGATCAAGTCTTTCTGATGACTAAGGTTTGCACTCACGGACGCGACGCAAGCGTTGCCATGCAGCAACTCGAAGAATCATTACGTCGTCTGAAAACCGATTATATAGACTTGTGGCAGATCCATGAGGTGATTTATTACAATGACCCGGAGTTAATTTTTCGTCCCGATGGTGCCATTGAAGCCCTCGAACGAGCAAAGCAGGAGGGGAAAGTGAAATTTGTTGGGTTTACCGGACACAAAGACCCGGCAATTCACTTGGAAATGTTGTCTCACAATTATCCTTTCGATACTGTACAATTGCCAATTAATTGTTTTGATGCCAGCTTTATGAGTTTTCAAAACCAGGTTCTTCCCGAACTGGATCGCCAAGGAATTGCCGCGATCGGGATGAAAAGTTTAAGCGGGAACGCAGAAGCGGTGAAAAAAGGTTTGGTAACGCCTCAAGAAGCTATCCGTTATGCGATGAGTATGCCCATTGCAACATTAGTGAGCGGGATTGATTCGGTGGAAGTGCTGCGGCAAAATATAGCGATCGCTCGTGATTTTCAACCGATGACAGCGCAAGAAATGCAGGCATTGCGAGAGCGGGTTGTTCCCTATGCCACCGATGGGCGATTTGAGTTATTTAAGTCTTCTAAAAAATTTGATGCTGATGTTGGCAGGAAGCAACATGGTTTTCCGACTCAAGACCAATTGCCAACTTGATCTAAAAAGCTACGATTTTTCCTTTTGAGTTGAACTTGATAAATACTGTTTTTAATCAGGATATTTCAATGGGACTAAACATTAAGAATTTGCGGATTGTTAGCCCTGCATTTACTTCCGGCGATCGCATTCCCAAACGCTATACCAGCGAAGGCGAAAATGTCTCACCTCCTTTGGAATGGAGCGGGTTGCCGTCAGGAACCCAACAATTAGCATTAATCTGCCATGACCCGGATGCACCGATGCCTCACGGATTTACCCACTGGGTTCTCTATGGCATCCCGGCAACTGTTAATCAGCTTGCAGAAGCGGATGGTAGCCAGTTCACCGAAGGGATAAACAGTTCCAAGCAAGCCGGATATACCGGGCCTGCTCCACCAGAAGGGCATGGCCCCCACCACTACTATTTCGAGTGACAGGAGCCATTTATGCTACCATTTTAACAGGAGTTAATTAATCGTCAATTGAACGACTGTCCACATTGAATGGGATAGCGGCGTCGGGATGAAAGAAGCGATCAAACGGTTAGCCTGCGGTCATTTCCTGCAATAGTTGTTGCACTTCAACCCTTCACGATTTCCCAAGATTTTCCGTTAATTTGACCGGACTCCCAAGCGAGTTAATACGGGTTGATTGGGGTCAAACAAGTCTAATTGATAAAAAGTGTTAATTTTAGGGACTTGATCGGCAACTTGATGAACTCTATGTTAAGTCGAAAGGATCTCAAGTGACCGTTTATCGATTGGCGAAAAATTGAGCTATTGGGAGTTTTTAGAACTCAAAGAAAGTTTTAACAGGTTCAGAAAATCGAGAACCACCGTCTTGTGACTGGGGATGCTCATTGTTAGGATTTCTTTGCGAACCCATTAATCAGTATTGCTCTCGGTGCGGTGACTGGTTGATTATCGGTTTTAGTGATGAACAACTAGCAAACGATCCAGTCTAATAGTTTGTAATGATAGAATTCAATTTAACTTAATCAATGCTCCTTGAACAGTAATAACTCCGCTCGCTTGGATATCAATCTTACCTGCTGATTTCAAGCTAATTCCGGTACGATCCATCCTGAGTGTATGACTTTTAGTTTTTACTTCAATACAACCGTTTTGATCATCTAATCGTAACTCATGTTTGCCCTTTGTTTTTACTTCGATAGCCTTTTCGGTGTCATTTAACCGAATCTGATGTCCGTCTGTTGTCTCAATATAAACACCCGCTTTACTATTCCCTTTATCTTCTTCTATAAACTGAATTTGATGACCCGTGCGTGTTTTGAATGTTCGCACTCGGACATTACTATCTCGAACACTTTCAGCGACTGGTTTTGGAGGAAGATCTTCACCGTTCCAAACCCCTCCTAAAATGTAAGGACGGTGAATATTTCCATGCTCAAATCCAACTAATACTTCATCATTAATTTCCGGCAAACAGTCAAATCCTCGTCCCTTTCCCGCACCAATTGCAACGACTCTAGCCCAATGACTCGCGTGAGCATTTTCTCCCGTTTGAGGGGTGAGGGTGGGAAACCAAACTTTCACTCGCCCTAACCCTTCAGGATCTTGATTATTGGTGACAATTCCAACTAAAAAAGTTTGTCCGGGTTGAAGACGAGTAGGGGGAGAAAGTGTCGTTAATAAATCGCCTCCGCGCAATCCTCGCACAGTAAACTCGGTGGTATATACTCGTTCAAAATAGGTGTGACGAGTCTCCGTAACGTAGTAGGAACCGCTGTGTTTTCCTAACTCTTCTAATATTACCGTTCGTCCGGGTCGAATGTTAGGATTTCCCTCGGCTTGAGCATCTGCATAAACAAATTGTCCGCCCAATTCATCAAATAAAGCTTGGGCGATCGCATCGGCTTCTTTGGGTGTAGAAATGGGTTGATCGACAACATAAACTGTCGGTTTAGTCGGCTTTCCTTTAAATTCAGAAATTGCCACACTTCCTTGACCATTTTCAGTTTTTGTGATCACATTTTCAGAATTACAAGTCGAAACAATTGGCTTTTTTTGTTTGTAGTCCCAAGCTCTAACATTGACTTCTTTAACCTGTTCGGCGCTGGTAACACGCACTCGAAAACTGTGCAAGTCTGTCAGCCATGTGAGTTTTATTTTTTGGGTCGATGTGGGACGGCGAAAGTTTAATTTTCCATCTTGCACAAACATTTCAAATCCTATTCTAGCGGCTCGTTCTCGCAAAAATTCCATGTTGGTTTGATTGTTTTGAAAAACGTACTCATGGGGAATTCCGCTCTCATCAATTTGACCGGGTTCTATAACAACTTCAGCAAGAATCTTCTTGACAATATCGCTATCCGTCATTCCTTGAAACGAACGATTCCACCGTCCCCGATGTAAACGATGGGAAATATCATAACCTCGAATTACAATCGGTGCTTGGGATTGTTCGGTGAAATGGGTTTCAATGGCTGTAATTTCTCCTTCTATTAAATATTCTTCTTTTTCTTCGCTAAAATCTTGAGATTCTGTTGTACTTGAACTAAAGCCTATTTTAACTTTTTTGCCAAATTGTAGCAGGTCTTGATGTTTCCACTTTTTTTCCTCTTGACGACCCGGGAAATAGTCATTTCTAATTACAATGGTGAACATTGCGGGTAGATGCAGACTTTCTTCGACAATGATTTGCACTACATCTTCCAAAACCAGCTTCATTTTTTCAGAAGATTGACCTTCAATATAAACTTTCGGAAGTGCGAGATAATTTGCTGATGTCATAAGAGTTCATTCTTAAAAATAGTTGTTTATTCTATTGAGATTGGTATGAATTTATAACCGACCTTTCCGATTATTTTTGTCTTTCTTACGATTATCTAAACTATCGATTTCACGGCGAACTGTAGAAAGTTTATCGGAGACTTGATCAATTTTATCGTCAACTCTAAGTGACCCGGAAGGCTGAGTATCTTCTACCTCTTTAAGGGTTAAACTATCGATCACCGCTCTCACGGGTGTTCCATCGCTGAGAAACATGGTAAGTTTATAGTTGAGTCGTTCGATAAAGCATCGCCGAAGATAAACTTGATTTCCCCAAATTAACATATAAATTGGCGGACGTTCTTTTCCTTTTGCAAATTCTACAGCTTTCCGAAAGGGTTCAATAAAAGCTGTTACCACGTTAATTCCGGCTTCGTAGGTATCAAATAAAATATTATTAATTGTTACTTTGTAGGCTTTGGTGTGAGAAAAGCTGACTTTAGGAATTCCGCGATCCTGACTCCGCGAACCGGGATTATCTGCGGTTTCTACGACTCCCTCAAATACTAATTCTCCGGGGTTAAACATAAATACGATATCCGGTGCATTATCCTGACATTTTAGGGTTGCTTTAACAAGCTGTGTCATCAGAGTCTCCTTGAAAAATAATTAATAATATACATGATTTACCAGGGGATATTACCTCTATAATAAAATCCTAAACGTTCTCGTTCTGTCTCGATTTTAAATTGTAAGAGTTGATAAACTTTTCGGGTGAGTGTTTGTAATTTATAATTGACTAATGAAACCGTCGATCCGGTTTGGGTTTGAAGCTGTCCGACTGGAGATGTATTTGAGGAAAATGCAGATGCTTTTACGGGATTTGTTTGACTGATAGTATCCAGCCAAGGTAGAGAACCATCGGTTTTGAAATGATGAGTTTCTCGTTCTATTTCTAACTTTTGTCGTAACAAATTATAAACTTTTCTCGCCAACATTTCCAACTGTTCCTCATCAATTAAAACAGGTTCTTCGCGTTCTCCTATTACTTTTTCCGCTTGGGTTGGAGAACTTGAAACCGATGCTGGACTATCTGGAATAGATTCTTTTTGTTCTCTTGTAATCAATTTTGAACTCTCTGAAGTCAATTGAGAATTAGATGAGGGGTTGAAGTTCTCATAATCGATAAGTTCCGTCAGATTTGACCATGACTCTTGTACATTGTCTGTCGCTGGAACACTTTCAGCACTTAGATCAAATTGACTTGACCAAGGTTCTAGTGTTTCATCATTTTGAAAAGAAGTTCTCTCGGGTGAAGGTTCTGAAGTTTTTTGAGATACAATCAAATCTGATTGTTGAATTAAAGGTGAATGGGATTGAATCAGATTTAGATTGGTTAAATTTTCGGAATTCAAACTTGGTTGAATTGGAAAGGCTTGATTTTCTGGAGTTGAATTAATAGATTGTGTTAAACTAGAATTAGAAATAGGTTGAGAAATATCGCCTGACCATTTGGGTTGAACGACGGGTAAATTATCGGATTGATGCTTTATTGATTGGCTTTCTGAGTGTTCGGGTGTTTGCGGAGAAAGTAGTTTGTCAGATGTCGTGGTGAGAATGCGCGATTGAGTTTGAATTAATTGTTCACCCAAGCGGGGATGAAGTTCTGAAAGCGGGTTATTTTGCAGGTTTTCTTCTGGGGAAGGATGAGTTTGAGATTCTTCTGTACTATCAGAAATATTGCGGTTAATATTCGCTTCTGATGTAGATTCTAACTCGGAGTCATCATCGACAAATCTATTAATTGTAGAAATGGGTTTTGCGGGAGTTTCTGAACCTGATAAACTCTCTTGAACAGTGAACAAATTCTCGGACGGTTCTACAGTTGGGGATAACATTAATTGTGTATTCTGAACGAGAGACGAACGCACTTTTAAGATTCCCTGTCGTCCCAATGTTTCGGGAGGACGTAAATAATTATTTAAACCCAAATGAGATGTAGACATTGTTAATTCGCCTTTCGCTAATTCAACTCAAAAAATTGGCAATTCTCTAATTTATATCCTTTTCTTTCTTGTATTAGAATTGGTTTGACTGGCTTGATTAAAAGGTTGTGTTCCAACGTTTGTTAAGTCACTCGCAAAATAGCCTGAATTACCGCGAGTTAATGGACTGGACGGATTAAATCCTCCTGTTTGCTGTCCTAAACTACCTCCTTTATTAATCGTCAAACCTTCGTAGGCTAAGGTTAATTCTTCAATCGCAACGGTATTAGAGTCGGCTTGAAAAGAGGGTGCTTTCCAACTAACCGGAACCGAACCAATCAGCGTCCAAGATTGCATGGTTTCCCCTTCTTGATTGAACAGTAACAGGGTAACGTTCAAACGGATTTTTTTGGGTTCTTGCAAAACTTTTTCTATCCAATTTAAGAAGGTTAAATCATTCGTAATTCCTCGCTTTAAGGTGACTTCTGTAAATTCGGCTTGTCCTAAAATAATTCGCTGTTGATCGTTGACACCCCCTTCATTGTAGGTTTCCCGCTTGATATTGATCCCCAAACCCGAACACTCGCTAAAACAGGCTGAAATCTGGCTGTCAATTTCCACATAAAATCGATTCGCCGTCACATAATTGAGTTCGTAAGCTGAGGGATCTTGACGATTCATTTTCATTATAAAAGTCTCCGTGAGTTGCAGGTGCGATCGCGTTGATTGCGAAGATCTTCTTTCATCAGTTCATAAACTCTATCACAAAGTTTTCGCAGTAAAATTGGATCGTTAGTGACCTTTTTAATTAATTTAGCTTCGACATCTTTATCGGACATTTTAATTAATTTTCCTCCTGATTTTGCTTTAATTCCCGAATCGGAATTAATCCCGCAGAATGTAGTAAATGTTGTCCTTCATCGGTTTTCATTATATTAGAAAAAACCTGACCCGCAGAATCTTTTCCGCCTTCTTTTTTATAAATCACAGCAATTGCATATCCCAAAGGATAATCTCCTTGTTCAAAAACTTTAGGATTGGGTTTGTAGCTTCCTTTATCCATACATAAATCGGTTTCTGGTGTGATTGAACTGCCATTATTCTGTATAATAGGCTGCACTGCTGTCAGTTTCCCTTCTCCGACAATTGCTAAAGGATAGACAGAACACTGGTTAAACACTTTGCTGAACAAATCAATCCCAATCGTTGCTTGACCTCCTTGTTCAAATTCGGCTAAAGCGATTGCTTGTCCTTTAGTATATCCTGTTTGTGTGCAAGCTTTTTTATCTTCATCAATAAGATTTCTAAAGTTATTGATTTCTGCTTCATTTTTCCAGGCTAAATTTTCAAAAAGTGAAGTCACCAGAAACACTTCTTCGGGATTTTTATTACAAATAGAAATCCGTTTTATAGTTTGATTCTGTGAATTATTAATTCCTAAATCTTTCAAGGTTAGGGGTTGATCGGAATACAGTTGTTTGAGAGAGTCTAGAGAAATTTTACCTGAAAGTAATCTGGGTAAACTTCCATCTCGCTGAACATCACTGAAAGCAACATAAGCGAGTAAAGCATCATAAGCAATGATTTCTACTTCTAAGTTTTCGCTGTCTTGTAATAACTGAAGTTCATTTGCAAAGAGAGAAGTCACAATAAACTGAGAAGTTTTTAAAGCAGATATAATCCTATTTTCTAACGTTTCTGTGTTGTTTCCTTCACGAATAAAAGAAAATAAATTTGGAGATTGCAGATTCAATGAAATTTGAGACGGGTTCAACTGGTTAGCTAAAGATTGATTACCACCGTAGCCAACGGAAGTTTTAAGTGCGGTTTTCCATCGTTGATCGGCTGAATAATTAATACTTTTATTGAGCAAACTTGAGGGAATATCAACTTGAGCGAACTGAGAGGGATCGGAGTTTTTATTAAAGACAATATTGGCAGGATTTGGAGGTGTTGAAGCCGATAAAAATCTCCTAATTCCTAGAATTAATATTCCCAAACTCACCAAAGTTGCCAGTAGAAGAATTAAAGGAATACTCCAAGAACGTTGAGATTTTGACCGGGGTTGCTGTTCGCTGTCAACAAAAATAGGATTGACTGAAATCTGTTCTAATGGATGATCTAAAGGTAATTTTAACAACTCTCGATGAGCATCTGAAGCTCTTTTAAACTCACCGGAATATAATCTTAATATAAAGTTTTTGAGTTCGGGATGACAATATTGATGCCACTGGAAATCGTGATCGGGAATCTCCTGTTTTCCGCCAGATAAAACATAGCTAACTCGACCTAAATCTACGAGATCTTGTTGAAAGGCTTTTTTCGAGAGAGACGGATGATTAACTTCTGACTCTAAAGAATCGATCAGATTTTCCCACAGTGCAATGCGACTGAGATAGATAGAAAATTGATCATCTTCTTCATCAAAGGGAGATTGAGTTTCATTGTGAACGAGCAGTATACTATCTAAATTTAGGTTTCCGTGACCAATTCCTGTTCGCATACTTTGAGACAAACGAACTTCATAACAGTTGTGTAAAAACTGCAAGGTTTGCAACACTTGTTTGAGAATTTTACTCACCTGAGTCGGCGTTAAAGGTTGATGTCGCCGTTGCAAATATTCTCGTAAAGTCAAACTTTTGGGAAGTTGTTCAACAATTAAATACCAACGAATATCCTGGGGATTATCCTCATAGAAATCTTTAATGATATCAATCGGTGTCAGCAGACGAAATTCTTTAACTTTTCCGTTTTGCTTGTTAGATTCAGCAAGATAATCAGAATCACTTTGGGTCAAATATTCTTGAATGAACACCCGTTGTTTTTGCTGTGAAATTGGAGTGGCTTCATACTGACGAATCCGATCCGAATGACTCAAACACTGACCAATTTCATAACGCCTACCAAAGCGATCGCGAATTTCGTAACCTTGAACGAGAACTTTTTGGGTTTTGTCTTTACGACGTCGCCGAGAACGTTCTGTTAAAATAGGTTGATCTAAAGTTGCAGGCTGAATGCGAGTTTGTACACCCCCTCTTTGTCGATTTATTGTCGGTTCTACTTGAAAAGAATGCTGTGATTGTTGGGAAACAGGAGTTTCTTTTTTTTGTTTGTTACCATCGCTTCCTCCTATTTCTACCTGTTCATAAATTTGCTGCGCCCGACGCCGAACGATCCGACGAATGGTAGCATCAGGATGAGAAACAAAGTTAAAAATTTCTCGTCCTCTAGCCCTGACCGTGTTGACTAATTCTGATAGTCTCATGGCAATCGATCCTGATAATAAATCATCAATCTAACTCGGCATTCGTTGGGTCATTTTGATTAAATTTCGTAGCACGATTTCTCGCTCTCTACGGGCAATCATATATTCCGGATCTAACTGCAATGCTTGTTCAAAAATAGCCAAAGCATCTTGATAGCGACCCAAACGAGAAAGGGCGATTCCTTTTGCAGTAATTACCCCCACATTGTCGGGACTGAGGGCGTCAGCTTGGGTGTAAGCATTTAAAGCCCCTCGATATTGCTTCAATTCGAGTAAAATTAATCCTTGATTGTGCCAAGCCTCAAAAGATTGGGGATTCAACTGAACCGCTTGCTGAGTGGCGACCAAAGCCTCTGTTAACAGTTGGGGATCTCGCAAGCGCCACAAAACAACGGCTTGATTGGCGAAAATACTGGCTTTGAGGATGCGGTCATTCGGAGTCAGATCGCCTGTTAGCGCCTGCTCGTAAGCCTTTCGTGCGGCTTGATATAGCTCTGCCGCGTCCTCATCCCGTCGCTGTAGACTCAGCAATTGACCGTACTCGCTGAGAATGCGACCGTGATTGTACCAACCCTGAGCGTAGCGGGGATCGAGCTTAACCGCCTGACGGGTCGATAGAAGCGCCTGTTCGTAGTTGATTTCTGCAAATTCATATTGTTGCTGTGCTTGCTGGAGTTGGCCCAAATGCCACAGCATCACCCCTCGGTTGTTCCAGGCGGCGCTGTAGTCTTCCTCCAGAGTAATGGCGCGATCGGCACTCGCCAAAGCATCGTTATACTGTTTTAATCCCGCCAAAGCTGTACTGCGTTGATTCCAAGCTTTCGCCGGACGAGTATCGCCCCAATTTTGATCGCCAGAAAGGGCGGCTTCACAGGCGCTCAGGGCTTGTTGATATTGTTCGAGTTGATTGAGAACTTCGCACTGGTTTGCGAGCGCCAAAGAATAGTTCGGTTGAATCTGAACCGCCCGACTGTAGGAGGTTAACGCTTGAGCCGTTTTTCCTAAAGTTTGTAGAGCAATACCCTGTCTTGTCCAAGCTTCGGCATTGTTGGGATTTTCAGACAAAATTTGTTCGTAGAAACTGACTAAATTTTGAAATTGTTCGGCGAGTTCTTCGGGTTCTTTTGGGTTATTAACCTGGAGCGGATTTGATGGGTCGATTTCTTGACGAATAACGAGCAAATATTCTAAAGCTTGAGCGGGGGTACTGACGCCCCAATTTTCGTTCACGGCGATCGCCAGTTCGCAACTTTCACGGCTTTCTTGATAGCGTTCTAATTCTATCAATATACCACATTTTTCGGTCAAAATCAAGGAAGAATTGGGCGCAATTCTCCGGGCTTGATCGTAGGAAGTGATCGCGTCTTCTAGGCTTTGAATTTTACGGGCTTCTGCCGCATCAACTTGTCCTAAATCTTGCAGTTCTGCCGTTTCTAAGCGTCCCAACTCTAGCACGGCGATCGCTCTTTGTGTCCAAGCATCAGCCGGACTGCTTCGCCCCCAAATTCCATCAATTTTCAGGGCTTCTTCGCAAGATGAAATCGCTTGTTCATACTGTTTTAATTCTAAAAATATTTCGCATTTTTGCAATAAAACTTGAGAATATTTCGGTTCTCGCTGCAAGACATAATTATAGGAAACTAAAGCTTGAGGATATTGTTTCAACTGTTGTAATGAATGGCTTAAACTCATCCAAATTTCTAAATTTTCTTGTTTTGGCTTCAGTTCAATTACCCGTTGACAAGCCGCCACCGCTTCGGCGTATCGTTCCGTCTGTTCGAGGGTGGTGCAGAGTTCTTGCCAAAATTCTACATTATCGTAATCAAAGTCAGCTAATGGAAGTTCGGGGGCTGCATCTGGCTTCGGTTGCGGTGCGGGGGGAAATTGCGGTTGAGGAGGTTGAGGAGGTTGAGGAATTTCAGGGAGTTCTGGAGGCGATACGGAAGGTAAACCCGGCGTTGGTACACCTTGGAGAAGATTGATCGTTCCCTGGGCGAAATTGAGTTGAGAATTTGAAATTTCTCGTCGTTTTAATGCACCCGTTGCTTGAACTGCGGTTTGAATACAGAACCCCAGTCCAATGCTAACAATACCTATCCATCGCAATGTTGATTTCATCCTCATTAATATTTTTACAATTTCTGATAACTGTGATACATTGAATTTAATTTAAGTTGACTTTAACCTTTTGCTTCAGAAAAATTAAAATCTCTTAAATAAGAACCATAATAGCGAGAAAATCAACTAAAATGCAGCCATGTTATTATACTACAGTTTAATTTATTCAGTTTCAAGTATTTGTCTAGACAAAAAATACCAACGCACCGTTCACTCTAAGAGGAGAACAACAAGATGGGGACTGGGCTATGAAACCGAATCTTTACAAAAGTCAAATAATAGCTGTGATTGTGATTGTCCTGGGAATAGTATTGGGGTTGGTAGTACCCGTCTCGTCTGAAATTTCTAGAGTGGTGAAAAAATTACAGCAAAACGGAGAATGTCGGCGTTGTGATTTGGAAAAAGCCGATCTGAGCGGTTTATTTCTACAAAATGTTGATCTGAGTAAAGCGAAACTTAGAGGTGCAAATCTCCGAGGTACAAACCTGATTAGAGCGAACTTAGAGCGAGCCGATTTACGCGATGCAGATCTGCGAGATGCCAACCTAAAAGATGCTGATTTAAGCCGAGTAAAATTAGAGGGAGCAGATCTCAGAAATACTCAAATCAATGAAGAACAACTCGATCCAAAATGGCGTTTGGTTTGGCAAATTGTCAATCATTCAGAACCTTGGACGCAAGACTTAAGCGGGCAAAATTTAGCAGGTGCAAATTTAGAGAATGTTAACTTAACTCAAACTCAACTGGTGGGAACGAATTTGGAAGAAGCCAACCTCAAAAATGCCAATCTTTCTAATGTTAATCTCTCCCATGCTAAACTGCGGGCAGCTAATTTATTTATGGCAAACTTCAGCCACAGTAATTTGAGTTATGCTGACTTAAAAGACGCAGATTTAATGTATGCAAATTTAAGCCATGCCAACCTCAGTTTTTCCAATTTGAGCCGTTCTAATGTTAACTATGCTGACCTCAGTCATACCAATTTACAAGGCGCGAATTTAGATAAAGTCGATCTCGAAAATGCCAACTTAAAAAATTCAAATTTAGAAACGACCACAGTTAAACCATGACCGATCAATATTTCCCGACTCCCTCTCCAAATCCTCTCGATCGCCTTCATGTTACGGACGGTTTAATGATTAATGCTCAACGATGGCGTTTAGCACATACCTATTCTCGGAAACGGCAAAATTTACATTATCAATCGCTGAATCAACCGGGAATTGTTTGCGGGTTGGGTGTGCATCCTACAAGCGCTCCTGCGGGTGTACAGTCAAAATTTCAAACGGGATGGTTAATGGTAAAACCCGGAATTGCGATCGATGGCGAGGGAAATCCAATTATTATTGATCGTCCGATGGAATTTAGGATTACTGACCCCAAACCCTCAAAAACGCAACCGATTATTGTTTATTTGGTGGTCAGTTATGTTGACCCAGAAGAACTCAGTTTGAGAAATGATAATGATGTCGTTCGAGAAACCTTTCGGATCGATCAAAAAACCGATCCACCCAGTCATTTAGAAGTAGAAATTTGTCGAATTAATCTGGAACCGGGAACCGTTCAAATTTGTCAACCCGAGGAGGTTTTATTTCCTCAAGTTAATGAATTAGATTTACGCTATCGAATTGCAGCGCGATCGCGTCCTCAAATTGTTGTGAAAACGGCGATGTTATCCCCTCAAGCTTCTCGAGGAATGATGTCAGAAGCCGAAGGAAAATATTGTCGAGAAAATCTTGCTTTTCTGATGCACTCCGTAGAGTCGCTTGACCCGAGAATGCAAGGAATTTCAGAAATTGAGCAAATTTACTTCATAGGAAATGAGGATTTTGATCTGCTGTATTTAACTGAAAAACAAACTCGTGAATTAGACAACAATCAGTTAGAAATTTTAGGCGGTTATTTAGAAACCGGAAGAACTGTATTAATTGAAATTCCCATTGATGACGATCTCAATCAAAACTTTAAAGAATTAACAGATTGGGGAAAAGAAGAATTTAATCTGAATTTTATTGATTGGGATCGATTAATTCCCGATCATTTATTAAAAGTTCATCCGTTTCTGTTTGCCATTCCTCCTAATATTAACTACGAACCCATAGAACTGTTTTTGGGAGGAGGAATGATCCTGATTATTGGTAGCTTATCAAAAGCATGGGGAATTAACGAACATACCCTTCCCCGCACCGAGATTAGAACGGCTCAAGAATTTGGAATTAACCTACTTTATTTTGCCTGGTACAGAAGACATCAAACTCAATTGTTAGAGGTTGTATCGGAATAAATAACCTGTTTTTACGGCTTCAGTGATTCTCAAACTCACTTAATTTAACAAATCAGATGATAGATTTTATTAGATTAGAAGTTGAACCCAAATACATTAAATTACAGCAAGGTTCACAGCGTTCTTTATCCTTTAAAGCTTATGTTACCAACTACAGCCAGGATTTTTATAGTTTTTATTTAGAGTTAATTGTACCCGGACTCGATCCGGCGTCAAATATTAAATGGTACAGCACAGAACCTCAAGTCGCCGCCAAGAAACCGCCAGGTGCAACAACTGAATTTACCGTTAATATTCATCGTTCTCCCCGTCCGGGCTATGAAAATCCATTAGATTTAACCGTCAGAGCAATTGCCATAGAAAATCCCGAACTTTTCGCCACAGAAACCCTAAATTTAAAGCTGGAAGCCCCCCTAAAACCGCTAACTTTATCAATTCTCACTCCCAGAGATGGATTGAAAGGATATCCCGGCGAAATTATTGAAATTCCTGTAATTGTATCAAATTTTAGTCAAGATTCTATGGCGGTAAATTTGACGTTCAAAGGAGAAGAACAACTCGATAAAAGTTGGATGATTCATGGAACTGAAAAACGAATTACAGAACTTAATCCCGGCGAACCTCAATCGGTTATCTTTGAGTGTAAACCTCCAGAAGAAGGTAAAGCATTGAGTCAAACTTACAGCTTTAGAATCATGGCTAAAGCAAATATAACACTCAATCCTGAACCCGAAGTTGCGGGAACACTCGAAGTTTTACCGAAGGGAATTGTCAGTTGGGAATGCGATCCAATCGAGCAAGTTTTATCCGGCGTTCGATGGAATAATAGCGTCAATTATACCATTAAATTAGAGAATAAGAGTAACCGGACTCAAGATATTAATTTTGATATTATTGAAAGAGCTAAAAGACCGCATCATCTTAGTGTTTTGTCAGTGCAAGGACAAGAACAAGAACTTTTTGTCGAATCCGATCAACAGCAATCTCACTATATTTATACTGGGTTAAATTTTGAGACAATTTATCCCCAAGAGTCGGGATTACAAAAACTGAGAATTAGTCACGCTAGATCTTGGTTGGGGATTGGCAGTCAACTGAAATTTAAACTTAAACCTCATTTATTCAATCAAAATTATGACTCTCCCGAAACGCCAGTTTTTCCCAAGCCTGAAACCCAAACTATTACTTTAGATGTTAAGCCAATAATTCCATTTTGGTTGCAGCTATTAGCCTTATTGTTAATGCTTTTATTGGGTGGACTGTGGTGGTTACTCAAGCCGAAAAATCATCATACCGATCCGGTGAACTCCGTTGCTTTTGATGGCAAAGCAAATACAGTAATTAGTGGTTCTAGCGATCGCAGTATTCGCTACTGGCAAGTCGAAGGAAATCTATTTTATCCCCCGGAAGTGATTACCGATGAAAATGAAAAAGCGGTGCGTGTCGTGCGTTTTTTGCCGAAAGATAATCAACAAGTTGCCGCAGGTTTAGAGACGGGAGAAATTAATCTTTGGAATGTCACGAATAAACAGAGACAAGGAACACTTTATATTGATGAAAGTAGAAATGACCGCGTTTTTGGCTTAGAATTTACTAAGGATTCTCGTTATTTATTGAGCGCTCACGGAAGCGGAATGGTGCGATCCTGGAATTTAGCCGCGATTGATTCTGGCGTTAATTCATCAGAAATTCGACAAACTCGTAAGGTCAAACAGCGCTCTGGACTTGAACCCCTTGCAGAAACCTATGACCTCTACAAAGATAACTTGAGAATTGGTCGAGAATTAACTTTAAAACAACCCTTTTCATTGCTAACCTTAGCTATCAGTGAAAGTCGAAATCAACCGAGATTAGTCTTTTTTGCAGGTCAGTATAATAAGTTAGCTATTTGGGAGAATTGGGAAAACTGGCAGAACTGGCAAGAATTTGATAATAATTACTATTATGAAAATTATTATAATTTTACCAGTTATAATGATTTTCTACAACAACAAAACCAAGAATCTGCAACCCGCAATAAGTTATATTATCTACCTTATACTTGGGAGAATCAACCGGATAATTTGGAGAAGAATTTAATTAATCAATATAACTACATTACCAGCCTAGCAACCCATGAAGAAATTAATAATGCTAACTTCCCCAATTGGTTAGCCAGTGCGGATACGGAGGGATATATTACGCTGTGGAACCTCGATAAAATTCGTCAATGTATTGAACAGTCACCCGGAGTTGGTGAGACTCTTAACTGTTCAGAAAATATGATGATAGAACAGTGGAATAATGGTCATAAAGGCGAACCCGTTCGGACGGTTGCATTGAGTCAAAATGGCTGCTATCTTGCGAGTACCGGAGACGATGGACGAGTGATGCTATGGTCATTAAATCCCGATGGAACACGAGAGAATGAAAAGGGGAAAGTCGTGGCTCAATTTCCTGGGATTAGACTCAATAGCGTTGATATAAAAACGTTTGATGATGAAATTCGCCTCACCTTTGATGGAGAAAATCATCATGTGAATATCAAGAAAATGAAAATCAAAAAGATGGCCAACTGTATGAATGAACGAAGAACCCGTTAGTTAGTTTTATTAAACTGGAGATATTCAGGATGCAATCAACCCGTACACCGATTTTTATTCAAGAAGATCAGAGTCAAAAAAGCCTCAACATTTGGCGAGGTTCGACCGAAAAATATCGCTTAACAGTTACAAACTCGGATAACCAAGAATTATTAATTGTCGTTTGGATAAAAGCCAATGATGCTCGTTCAAAACCGATAGAAAGATGGTGTACAATTATAGATGATAAATCATCGGTTAATAACCGTCTCCGACTAAAGCCAGATGAATCTATCTCAATTGAGCTTCAATTTGAAGTTCCGCAGCAAGCCGCACCGGGAACCTATTACTATACAATATTTGCGGAAGCTCCCGAACAATATCCCGATCAAGTTTTTCGTCGTCCCCAACAACTTCGAGTTCGTTTAGATCGGGAAACAATCTGGGACTACGAACCCGAATTTATCCTTCCTGTTACCAATCCGAATAAACCCTATGAACTGCAAGCGGGAGAAGAAGTAGAAATTCCCATTCAAGTCAAAAATCGCTCCAAATTAGTAGATCGATTTTATATTATTTGTCCCGATTTAGAACCGGATTGGTATGAGGTTCGCTATCCAGAAGTGAATACCAATTTACCGGGATTAATTCGAGAAACAGACGGACTTGAACTCAACCCAGAAGATCCCCCCGGAGAGATTAAATTAATCTTGCATCCGCCTAAATATACCCCCGCAGGAAACTATTTTCCCACAATTCAACTCATTTCAAAAAATAATGAATCTCAGCTAATCATTCGAGTCTTTTATTTACTAATTTCACCAGAATATCAACTCCCCTGTACTCTGCAACCTACCAAAAATAAAGTCAAACAAGGTGAAACAAGTTTTGAAATTGAATTAACCAACGAAGGCAATACCAAACGTTATTTAATTTTAACAACCAACTTTATTCTACAAGAAAAGCTGTGGAATTACTCTTTTTCACCGACTTCAGATGTTAGACTTTTTCCCAGTAAAAGTAAGACGATAACTCTACAAGTTCAGCGTCAAGGTTGGCGATGGCGTCGTTTAATTCCCAGACCCGCTTTAGAACTTCCCTTTGAGATTGAGATAGAAGATGCTCAAAACTTACCTTTAGATCGCCAATCCCTTCAGGGAATATTAATTTGGGATAAAAGTCCTTGGTGGCATTTGTGGCTATTGATTTTGTTGGTATTTTGTATTCTAGCGGGAACTGCATTTGCGATTTGGTGGAATTACTTCAAAATGCCGCCTTTACCTAAAATTAGTGAATTTAGTACCCTAAAACCAACCCCAAAATATAATGAAGGTGAACCGATTCAAATCGAGTGGGAAGTCAGCCACCCTCAACAATTAGATAAACTTGTTTTAACTCGTATTGATAGCCAAGGAAGCCGCGAATTAAAAAACTATCCATTTTTAGACGGAAAACCCAATTTCTCAGATGAAGTCCCCAAAAACTCCGAACCTTGTCAACTGAATGAAGACGAAAAAATAACTCGTTGCAGCTTAACTCTGGCTCCCCCTTCTCCCAATAAATATACGCTAGAAATCGAAACGTTTCCCAAACCGATTAACGAGCTATTTAGAAAGCGTTCATCAAACGAGGCTTCTGATTCCAGTCGGACTGATACAATAGAAATTATTCCAAAACCCGAACCTCTATTATCTCAAATTAACGAAATAACCTCTCCCAAATCAGCCTATTCCAAAGTTCAACAAGAAGAAATTGTTCTTCAGTTTGATATCAAAAATCAGAGCCAGTTAGCTCAACTTGATGTTATTACCGAGGGGAGCGATCAAGTGATTAGAACAGCTTCTTATGTTAAAGACTTAGAAAACACTCAACTCAAACCCAAAGACATCAGAAATATTTGGGGTGATTTAGTTTGTGAAGTTGGAGAAAAACCCTCAGACTTAAGCTGTCAATGGAGCTTAAATACTCGTTTGATTGAACCGGGAAATTATACCTTCAAAGTCGATGTTTACTCTTTATCAAATCCGAAAGAATCCTCTGATTCTCAACCCCTACAAAATACTATCATTGTACAACCGGAACCTTTACCCGAACTTGAACAATTTACAATATCAAAAGCGGTTTATGAAGAAGCTCAAAAAGAACCCATAAAATTCAACTGGGTAATTCAAAATCCCAACCAGGTTAAAGAACTGATTATCACCGCTCAAAGTCAAACGGGTTCAAGTCAAGAAATTCAACGCTATCAATACCCCAGTCAAGTTAGTCAATTCTGTTCAATTCCCGCAACGGTTGATTTACCGCTTGTTTGTCGAGATGTTCCGACAACAACTTTACCCCCCGGAGAATATACGTTTCAGCTAGATGTTATTCCTAAAAAAGCGGAAGAAACTGCTAATATTACTCGCACTTCACCCCCTGTTAAAGTTAGACCAACACCGATTGAAATTGAATTCAAAGTCAACGATCAATCTATTACTCAACCTGTAGAAAATTTCCCACCAATTGCAATTAGTAAAGGAGGCGCACCCGTTTTTATTCAGTTAGCCTGGAAAGTCGAAGGCGGCGAGGGAATTAAAGTCGAATTAAACCCCTTAGTTGGTGTTGTACAGCTTGAAGGTTCAATGACTTATACCATTAGTCAAGCTCCCCTTGCTGAAACCATTACTTTGCAAGTTACCAATAGTTTAGGCGAACAAGAAACCCGCTCTATTGTCATTCAAACCTATGAGTCCAATAGTTCTAGTCCGAGTCAGTTTTCCTTCCCCAAAACGGGAGAATTGGAAACACCAGAATCAGAACTTATTCAACCTTTACCCTCCGAACCTAGTCGTTTAGAACCCCTAGAAATCCCACCTCAACCCGATTAAGTAGGTTGGGTTGAAGAATGAAACCCAACAAATCTCGTAGGTTGGGTTGAAGAATGAAACCCAACAAACCAATCTAACTTTGATGTTGGGTTTCACTGTCGTTCTACCCAACCTACTTTTGCTACTTTTGCGCTCGTTGTGTTAACTTTAATGTTGGGTTTCCTTTGTTAACCCAACCTACTTTTGCGCTCGTTGTGTTAACTTTAATGTTGGGTTTCCTTTGTTAACCCAACCTACTTTTGCGCTCGTTGTGTTAACTTTAATGTTGGGTTTCCTTTGTCAACCCAACCTACTTTTGCGGTCGTTGTGTTAACTTTAATGTTGGGTTTCACTGTCGTTCTACCCAACCTACTTTTGCTACTTTTGCGGTCGTTGTGTTAACTTTAATGTTGGGTTTCACTTTCGTTCTACCCAACCTACTTTTTTGAGTGAAATATGCGATACCGTCGTGCAAAAATTAACGGGGGAACTTACTTTTTTACTGTTGTCACCTATCAACGGCGTAAAATCCTTTGCGAACCTGATAATATAGCACTTCTGCGGGAAGCTTTTCGCTATGTTATGGGAAATCATCCCTTTACAATTGATGCTATAGTAATTCTCCCCGATCATTTGCATTGTATCTGGACATTACCTGAAAATGATTGCGACTTTTCAACCCGTTGGCGACTGATTAAAAGTGAATTTAGCCGTCGATGTGACTCCAAATATAAACAAAAATATTCCTTATCCCGACAACGAAAAAATGAACAAGCAATTTGGCAAAGGCGATTTTGGGAACATTGTATTCGAGATGATAAAGACTTGATTCAACACGTCGATTATATTCATTATAATCCGGTTAAACATGGCTTGGTTAAGTCTCCTAAAGACTGGCAATATTCTAGCTTTCATCGGTTTGTAAAAAATGGTTTGCTAACATTGAATTGGGGTGAAAATGAAGAAATTTACTTTATAGAAGGGATTGGGTTTGAATAGAATTATATTAAGTTTTGGGTTTCCTTTGTCAACCCAACCTACTTTGATGTTGGGTTTCCTTTGTCAACCCAACCTACTTTGATGTTGGGTTTCCTTTGTCAACTCAACCTACTTTGATGTTGGGTTTCCTTTGTCAACCCAACCTACTTTGATTTTGGGTTTCCTTCGTCAACCCAACCTACTACTCAACCTACTTTGATTTTGGGTTTCCTTCGTCAACCCAACCTACTACTCAACCTACATGATGTTGGGTTTCCTTTGTCAACCCAACCTACTTTGATGTTGGGTTTCCTTTGTCAACCCAACCTACATGATGTTAAGTTCGTAGGTGCAAAAAGCGGGTTTATATTGTTCAATAATTTCTCGCACTAACGGTTCATCAATCTGATTTGGAAAGTCAACTCGCAAGCGAACAATAAAGTGATAAGCGCGTCCGCCTCCCAACATCGAATCTTGATTAATATGAGTTGATCCGAGAACAAACCCCCGATTAAAATCTTCCCAAATACTAATATGTTTTTCGGCTTCTGGTAAGTCTTCATCTAAAGGTAAACCCGTAAAAAGATGCAGATAAAACCGCAAACCTTTACGAGTTCCATGCCAACGATAAAGAACAATTGCATTGCGAATGAGGCGGCGTTGAATATCAAGAGGCCAGCGAGAATCCATTTTCCAACCTACCCATTGTGCTAAAAAAGGAAGAAGTGCTTCCGGTGCCGTTAGCGGGTCAAGATAAGCCCATAAATTATCGGTGGTTTGAATGGCTGGGTCATAGGTTTCTTCAAGTATTTTAAAGAAACGACTGAGAAAATCTGTTTCACTGTAAATAACAGGTAAAAAGTCCAGATATTCAATTCTAGGATTAATTTTTAAGTTAAAAACTTGATAACCAATTAACCTATTATTGAAATGATTGCTATAAACAAAAAGTTGGGCAAAATAATTAATTTCTAGTTTACTCTGTTCCGAAGTTAACGCGGTTTGTTCTTCAAAAAAACTTTGCGGAAATTCAAAGTCTATTTCGATTTCTTGCTGTTGTTGAGGCGCAATTGTTAGTTGATAGCTGAACCCTCGAACGTCTTGGGGTTGAGTAACACCATTATTAACGCTTTGCTGATACCATTGACACCAATTTGGATTAATTTTGGGTTCAATTTCTAGCTGTAAGTTTAGTGTGAGAGATTCTTCTGACTGATTCTCTAATTTCAGGATAATTTCACTCGGTTCTCCCGGATAAACCCTTAAGGTTGTTTTTCTTGTATCTTCGGTTTGACGAGGAGATAACGCCAACTTTTCTAAACTTCCACCATCGGGAAGCTGCATGGCGGTAAGTCGAAGATAAAGGGTTGGACGAGAGTTAGTTTGAGTCATCCAATTGAAGAATTTAAGTCTTAATTATCCAGTATAAACTTAATCTCGTGAGCGGTTTTTCTTTCCTCGTTCTCCTCTCCATTATCCCAAGAACAAACAACCCCAAATTCCCCCGGATAAATAACAGGTTCGGGTATGGGCGCAACAATCCAATTCGGGCGATCTTGTGGACGAATTCCCCTCAGTTCTAACGCTTTTAAATAACGAACGTGAGGAATTTGCTGATAAAATTTCTGACAATAGGCGACCACATCCGATGGATAAACCGGATGTCCTAACGGCCAGCCCAGACCGTTTGTTCCGCCCGTAATGGGATTGAGAAACCGATACAAAAGTTGCAGAAATTGAGAACGAATATATTCGCGATCGCCATCCCGCCCAACCAAAACAACAGCCTCAACTTTCACCCCAATATATTTAGGTTCTCGCAGCAAAATTTGCACCCCCAACGGTTTGCGATCGTCCAAATAATCTTTAATCTTTTTAGTCAGTTCATCATCGAGCCTTAATTCTTCAGGAGATAAACCCCGGCTCAAATCTTGAATCTCCGCCTTTGGTATCGTTAAAATACACACCTGACCCGGCTTAATAGCATCCGGTTCAGTCCAACGTCTACCCATTTCCATGTTCGCATCCAAACAATGGGCGCGAGCCACATCAGCACCCGGAACTCGCATCGCATGGTATTCAAAATCATCCCGAATAATCGCCCGTTGACTCGATCGCAACAGTCCCGGTACCCGCAAAACCGCCTTTTCCAAAGACTCCGGTTCCGTTCCTCCCGTCGCCGCTTCGTAGTTAATCACCCGCTTGACGTAGGGGATCGCCGTTCGCAATACCGTTAACGTTTCCGCCTCAACATTTCCCCTCATCCCTCCCCCCGTGCGGTAAGCCTTCATATAAATTTCCGATCCCGGTGGCGGCACCCGACCATACTGACGCTCTTGGGCCTTTCCTTCCGTCTCAACGTTAGCCGGAGAAAGCGCATCCGCAGAGGCTTCTGTTCCGGTAAACTGGGTTTGCAGACTGTCTTGAGTTTGAAAACGGGTTCGCGCCTGGGTTTGTAACCTCAATTGACTTGGTTCTCGAATTAGCGGGCCAAACTGAACCACACCCGTTTGGGAGTCAATTAAATAATGGGGATCGTTCGCTCTAGAATCGGCAAAATCCGGGACTTCCAGCCATCGTTCGCGGGGTTTGCGATCGCCAGGGGGCTGAATTTCAACATATTCGTTGCTCTGTCGTTGGAGAACGGGTTTTCCCTGCAATTCAAACACCTGACCCGCTTTACCGTTACTCACCCCCAACAATTCATCGCGCACCCAAACGCATTGCGTCGCCTCAACGGTTCCGCCAATGGCACGCACCGACAAACCAAAAATCAACGGAGAACTGCTGTAACCGTATTCTTGCTCATCATTATCTCGCAAATATCGATAAATACAACGAATCCAACGACCCCGATATTGAGTTCCCAAATCATCCTCCGGCCAACTATTTGGGAGGTGCAAAATCACATCCGCTCCCTGTTCGGGATTTGGGCCTTGTTGGGTGATTTCTGCAAAACTAAATCCATCGGTGCGATCGTTATCTTCCTGTCGCAAAGTCGAAACCCATTCTCGACCATTCCAAGCTTCCCACTCTCGGGGCGGATTTTTGGGATTAATTCCCGTTGCGGTGGCGGCTTGTCCTTTAAACGTGATGGCGAGAATATTACCTTCAATGCTATTTTCTTCGCCCGTTGCTTTGGGTTCAATCACCAGATAAAAACAATTTCCCCGTTGGGGTGATTGTTCAAAAATAGGAGTGCGAATGGTGGTCAGCCATTCTCCGTTTTCTTGGCGACTCCAAAACGATCGCGATCGCGGAAAAATTGCCTCTAAACTCTCATTACTCAGATTTTCATTATAATCATATTCTGTAGCTTTCAAAAAGCATTTTATCCGAGGAATTCCGATTAACAACTTTCTATCCGTGCTGAAAATAATCGCTTCTTCGGTTTCCGTGCGTTCGGTTGCCACCTCCGTTCCCGCCGGAATTGGAAAGGGTATATTTTGCTCTTTTGTCAGTTCAAAGGTGATCAATGTTCGCGCCGCAGCAGGTGGCTTTAGACGAATCCCCAACATCTCCAAAAATACAATATAATTTCGGATCGGAACTTGATTGAACCGATACAACATCTGATCGGTTAGCCAGGAAAACAGTTCAATCATCGTAATTCCCGGATCGCTCGGATTGTGGTTCGTCCATTCGGGACAATAGCGGGGAATCCGAAGCAAACATTCCTGCACTAAATCTTCAAATTTGCGATCGTCTAGATTCGGTTTGGGTAAATTCGGCAGAAAATCAAAATTCACCATGCTGCTAATTTTAAAAGTTAATACGGATCGCTATTATTGAACAGTTGGTTCGAGGTAAAATGGATAGACCAAACTGCGAGTTTCAAAACTATTTTTGGGTTGATAGATAATATCCAGTTCTACCATACCTCTAATTGGGTCTGGGTTGGTTCGCACTTCTCGCAAAATAATCCGGGGTTCCCACATTTTCAGCGCTTCTTCGACGTAGAGACGCAGCAGTAAAAGCGTTTCGCGGTTGAGCGGCGCAAACACCAACTCCGACAAACGGGAGCCAAAATCGGGCCGATAGACCCGTTCTCCGAGGTCGGTACTCAGGATAATCCATATTGACTCCTCAATGTTACGAGTTGATGAACTCAGCAGCACCCCTCCGGTGACGTTCGTTTGACCGGGAAATGCGATCCCCGATCCGATATAATCTGGGGGTTGATTGTTGTCTGCAAGTGGCATTTGGGTCTTTGATAGGCTTGAAGTACCTGCCGATGCTGATTATCCTAAAATGTCGGCTTGAAGACCCTCGGTTTCACCGTGCGCTCCGGAAAAGCCGACCAGTAAACAAACCGCACAGCAACAAGATTTTAGCATCTTTTCGGTCATCCGTTCACCGCAAGCGAAAAGGCGGTGCCTGCGGATGACTCGCGACCCTTCGTCAAACTAGAAAACTCTGTGCTAAACTATATTTAGGCTAGTGAGGTTGGCATAAATGTTAGTTTTGGAGTTCAAGGTTAGGGCTAAAAAACATCAGTACACAGCCATAGACGAGGCAATACGCACGGCTCAGTTTGTCCAGAATAAATGCTTGCGTTTTTGGATGGATAACGAAAAAGTTAATAAGTATGACCTTAATAAATATTGTCGTGTATTAGCCCATGACTTTGACTTTGCTAACAAATTGAATTCACAAGCTAGACAGTCTAGTGCCGAAAGAACGTGGTCAGCTATATCTCGTTTTTACGAGAATTGTAAACGTAAGATTACTGGTAAAAAAGGGTTCCCAAAGTTCAAGAAAAATTGCCGTTCTGTAGAATATAAAACTACCGGGTGGAAATTAGATTTAACTACCAGAAAAGCTATTACGTTTACCGATAAAAATAATATCGGTAGATTAAAACTGGTTGGAACTTACGACTTAAACTTTTACCCAATTTCGTCCATTAAAAGAATTAGATTAGTTCGTCGAGCGGATGGTTACTATTGTCAGTTCATTCTCTCAGTTGATGTCAAAATAGATACCTCACCAGCCAATAGCGTCATTGGCTTAGATGTAGGATTAGAATCATTTTACACTGACCAGAATGGCAACAAAATTAATAACCCTAGATTTTTAAGAAAAGGGGAAAAGCAACTTCAAAGACTTCAAAGAAGACTGTCTAGAAAAAAGAAAGGGTCTTCTAATAGAAAAAAAGCACGGGCAAGATTAGCTAAAGCTCACCTTAAAATAAGTAGGCAACGTAAAGATTTTGCTGTGAAGTTAGCAAGATGCGTAATTCACTCTAACGATGTGATAGCCTATGAAGATTTAAAGATTAAGAACTTGGTTAAAAATCATTGTTTAGCTAAATCGATTAATGATGCTGCGTGGTATCAATTTCGTCATTGGCTTGAGTATTTGGGAGAAAAACACGGCAAGATAACTATTGCTATACCACCTCAATTTACCAGTCAAAACTGTTCTAACTGTGGGGAGAAAGTCAAAAAATCTCTCTCAACAAGGACTCATTTTTGTGCTTGTGGTTGTCAGTTAGATCGTGACGAAAATGCAGCCCGTAACATCTTGAAACTTGGATTAAGTACCGTAGGGCATTCGGGAACTAGGCTACAAGATAGCCTAAACGCTTTGGGAGAGGATACCTCTACTTTTTCAGAAGAAGTTCTGTCTTAGCAAGTAACCTCTGTGAACAAAGAATCCCTCGCTTTCAGCGACGGGAGTGTCAAATTAAGCTAGAGTTACGATAAGCGAACGTATTTTTGTGTTAATTTAACCTTAAGTTTCTGGGGGCTGCTATGAATCCGATTGACAAATCGCAGCATTTTCACGCCATCTACAAGCGAACCGAGGAATTAATCGAACTGGGTGGTAGTCGTTTGTCCCAAGAAACGGTTGAGTCAATTTTATCAATTGCCAGGGTCATTACAGAAATTGGGAAAGATTGCGATCGCTTTCGGGCCGAAATTCAACAACAGTTAGAACCCAGAGCCAAAGCCGTCAGTCAAACTGAAACTTTAGAGAAAGTTCAAGAACAATTGAGCCGAATTATCGAAGTTTCTCAAGGCGGAGATCGGCCTGCAAAAACCGTTCAAGATTTAATTTCATCCGTTGGGAAATGGCGGGAAAATTTTGTTAGCGTCCTGCATAAAATTGAAGTTTCAGAACAGGAAGCGCGGGTAAAAGAAAAGCGGTTACATCTCGATTTGGAATTAAAAGAACTGCAAAATACCGTTCTCAACAGTTCCCACAGCAATACTCATAAGTTGGAAATATTAAAAGAGTTGCTGACGTTAGAAAATCAGCTTCAATCGTTACAACACTCCTTTCAGGGTGCGGCGAATTGGAAAGATTTGGAGCGAGAAATCAATCAACTGGCAGAGCAATTAAAAGCCGTACAAACCGAATTAGAAACCGATTCTGACTCACAAAAAATTCCAAGTGAGTAGGTTGGGTTGAGGTACGAAACCCAACATTTGCTGGCTGACCGTAAGAGCGATAATCGCGCTATAATAGTCTCATAATCCTTGTTAAAAACTCAATAAAGGTACGAATAAAAAGATGAGCCAAACAGATATTCAGTATGTATTCAATGAACGGGGAGAAACCGTTGCTGTCATTGTTCCGATTGATTTATGGCGCGATATTGAATCGGAAAGGGAAACTGCTTATTTGTTAAAAAGTGAAACGATGAAACGCCGTCTTTTAGAAGCAAAAAATCGTCAAGGTGGAATGGGATTAGAGGAAGCCTGTGAAAAGCTGGGAATTTGATCCGACGGACTCCCTTTCAAGGAACTGGCAAACCTGAAAAATTAAAGCATGAACTATCGGGTTGTTGGTCTAGAAGGATTGACCAAGAACACCGCTTAGTCTATCAAGTGTTAGATGATAAGATTAGAATTCTTGCTTGCAGATATCATTATTAACCGATGAACAGTCAGAAAGTAGGTTGGGTTGAGGTAGGAAACCCAACATTATTAGCGAGGGATCTACTCTCTATTCCAACAGATGATAAATTGTGCTAAAATCAGCCAAGATAAAGTTTACTCTTCTATTGGTAATGGAAGTTCTACAACTAACGACTAAGACTGATGAATCTGGCTGCTTAAATCTTAATATTTTGACTCAGTTAAAGGCAGTAGAGGTAAATGTTGTCCTTGTTTTAAACCCAGTTTCATCACTTGATAAGCAAGAATTAAAGTATGATTTTTCTGATTTGGCAGGACAATTAGCCTGGTCAGAAGATGCAGTTGCAATGCAGAGGACTCTGCGGGATGAGTGGTAATCGCTATTTGCTGGATACGAATGCAATTGTGGCGCTACTGCAAGGAACGACTCAACTCGTCCAATTCTTACAAAATGCTGATTGGATAGGGATTTCAGCTAAACTGCCAGGAGCCGTCCGGCATAATTTCTAATTTGCCGTGACGAGGAATGGCAGACAGGATCTCTATCAATGCACAGGAACTTCCTGTCCTTCGATGTATTTTCTCAACACATCAACAGTAACTCCACCACATGAAGCAATGAAGTAAGATCCATTCCATAATACTGCTTTTCCTCGGTAAGTCTGATTTAATTCTTGTTCAAACTCTTTACGAATTAATCGACTCGTAACCGTTTTTAAGTTGTTAATAAACTTGCACAAATCTAACTGCGGGTAGTAAGAAAAAAGCAAGTGGATGTGGTTGTCCTCGCCAACGAATTCAATAACGAGGACGTTCCATTTTGAACAGAGATTATGTATATGGTCTTTAAGTCGTTCAAGCATAGGTCTAGTTAACACCTTTCTTCTATATTTGGTTGTAAGCACCAAGTGAGCTTGCAAGCTTGAAACAGCACGTCCGGTTGACTTATAAGATTTTGTAGTCACAACACTAAATGATATATGCTACAATCCTAGCATGAGATTAGCATATCAGTATCGATTAAGACTTACGACTGAGCAGAAAGCCAGAATCAACCACTGGCTTGAGTTGTTACGCCGCCATTACAACTATCTTCTAGGGGATAGATTTGATTGGTGGGATCGCAACAGATGCCCTATTAATTCTTGTTCGATACTGGTTTCTCATTTACCAGGACTAAGAGAACAGCCGGAATACTATGGTCAAAAGCGAGACTTAGTTAGGCTTAAGCAACTCTTTCCTGAATACAAAGACATTCATGCTGATGTATTACAGGATATGGTGAAACGAGTCAAACTAGCTTTTGACAGGTATTTAAAAGGCGATTGTAACGGGAAGAAAAGTGGTAAACCTCGCTTTAAAAGTAAAGGTCGATATAGAACTTTTTCTTACTCTAGAGTCAAGGTTGATTGTATTCAAGACGGGTACATTCAACTTCCTAAACTGGGCAAGATTAAGCTCATATATCACAGACCTATACCAGAAGGTGTCACAATAAAAACGGCTCTGGTCACAAAAAAAGCTGATGGTTTTTATGTAACACTTTCCTTAGTTGATAACACTGTTCCTGACTTCAACCCTGATGATATTGAACCAACAGAGAATAATAGTATCGGGATTGATTTAGGGCTAGAGAAATTTGGAACTTTATCGACTGGTGAAGCAATTCCCATTCCTAAATATTTCCGTAAAGCTGAAGACAAGCTGGAAAAGCTACAACGAAAAGCGGCTAGTAGAAAGAAGGGAAGTAGAGCCAGAAAACTCCTGTACGGAAAGGTTGCCAAGATCCACCAAAGAATTCAAAGGCAGAGAAAGCAGTTTCATTATGAGCAGGCTAATCAATTAATCGCTAAGTCCGATGTAATCTTTATCGAAGATTTAAAGATTCGCAATATGATAAAGCGATGTAAGCCTAAACAGGATGAAACCGGAAAATACTTACCTAATGGTCAAGCGGCTAAGTCGGGGTTAAATAAAAGTTTGGCAGATGCAGGTCTAGGTCAATTTGTCGAAATACTATCATTCAAAGCCGAAAACGCTGGAGTGAAAGTCGTCAAAGTTAATCCTAGAAATACGTCTCAATTCTGTTCAAATTGTCTCAATATTGTACCTAAAGAATTATCGGAAAGATGGCATAGTTGCCCTCATTGTTCAACTGAACTTGATAGAGATTTGAACAGTGCCATCTTAATTAAAAAAGTGGGTCTGGGCGTGAAACTCACTATAAAACGCTCTAGAAGAAATTCAAGAGAAGCGACCCCTATAGCGTCAGCTTAGGGTGTTGAGTACGTCACCCTTTTCCATAGTTTGCCACAATTTCACGCGATCGCCACCAAATTTTTAAAGAAATTGTAATAGTTGATTTGTTGGGTTTCGTTTCTCAACCAAACCTACAAGAGAGATCGCATCAATTCACCAACGCAAAAAAAAACAAGAGTTTTAGTCAAAATTGGGTAGCGATCTCGTGGAAAGATGCTAAACTCTTGGGAGAGGCTCACTTTAATAGGGACGTAAAACATGACACATCAGTTCAAGTCGCCGCAAAAAAGTCAATCTTCCTCCTCTTCGGCATCAGTTCCAGCAAGTCGGTATGCTAACCGTGATTTTGCGGAACCTGTGCAACAAAAACCAAAACGGAAATGGTCTGAGGCTACATACGGAGATCGTACACATGAAGCCAAGCGAATTAAGACAAAAACAGGGTTTGAAGTCACAGGAAATACGCATGAATATGAACACGTAATCCGCGATTCTGTGGCGAGAGAAGGTTATAATGCTCCCCGTAAGGGAGATGTAGGAGGTTTGGAGCGAAATGGTTTTGTCTATGCGGAGGGTAAAAACGTACACAAAAACCATCCTGGAACAGGGACAAAGAGAGGAAATAATTTGAGTGGAATGTACGATGGCGAGTACGCTGAAGCCCAATCGGAAGCGTTGCGGGGCCGGTTCGAGGACGGTCGCCATGTATACCCAGAACCGGATATTGGTCTAGCGGTAGCGATAAACCAGTCTGCCTACGCATTCACCCCTGAGTTTGTAGAACAACAAAACACAGAGGTAGGTGAGGTAGCGAAAGATTCATACCGTAACATGGTTAATAAGATGGGAGCCGTGAAGTTTGCTAGGGGACAGGACACCATACAGAGTGTGGACGTCACCCCGGAGCAGAAAGCCCAGATGTTAGCAGATAGGAAAAGTGCGGAAACAGGAATTTATCACGAGGGGACAGTCGGAAGTGACGGTACACCGCAAGTCAGTCGGATACCTGGAGCCAATAACGCAAGAAACCCAAGGGATCAGTTCCTATGGTTCAGGAGGGAAATAAGAAACAGATTAGCTAACATCACTAAGTTGAAAGGGGAGGACAAGACCAAAGCAGAGAAGGAGTTGAATGAATTCGATGAGCGGTGGACACGACTCATGGATGCGAGGAACGAACAGGTTTAATACCGATATTAATCGCTTTTCTACTGTCCTGTTGAGAGGCGATCGCACTCCGTCGAACTCACGTTAAACAGTAAAATAGATAGGGCTGAATGATCAATTGGCATCTCCAGTTTCATCGATACACAAGACAATTTCTTTTTTTCCAATTAAATGAAGAATTATTCCTAATTGGTGGGTAGCGATCTCGTGGAAAAATGCTAAAATCTTGGGAGAGGCTCACTTTAATAGGGACATGAAACATGACCCATCAGTTCAAGTCGCCGCAAAAAAATCAATCTTCCTCCTCTTCGGCATCAGTTCCAGCAAGTCGGTATGCTAACCGTGATTTTGCGGAACCTGTGAAACAAAAACGAGAACAGCCAAACCTGCAAACTATTCTGCAACGAAAAGCACAGATAGGCCATCCCATTAGTACAAAAGTCGCCCAAAAGCAAGAAGAATCTGCTCCCAACAAAACTGGATTACCAGATCATCTGAAAGCTGGGATAGAAAATTTATCAGGATATTCCCTGGATAATGTCAGAGTTCACTACAATTCGTCAAAACCTGCCCAACTACAGGCGTTAGCTTACGCTCAAGGAACAGAAATTTATGTAGCACCTGGACAAGAGGAACATTTACCCCATGAAGCATGGCACGTTGTCCAGCAGATGCAGGGAAGGGTTAAACCAACAATGCAGATGAAGGGGGTACAGATTAATGATGATGCGGGGTTGGAGAAAGAAGCGGATGTGATGAGTCAAGCACTCAATAACTTTAATACGGAAGATCAGAGAAAAACAACATCTGTATTATTTCCGAAAACGAAAATCTTCCAAAGGCAAGTTCCGAGATACGGTACAGAAACCTCAAAGCCAATTCCTGAAACCGGAAGTTATAAAGCAAGAGGAGGGCAAAATGAAATTTTTAACAAAGGCATACACTTAAGAAAATTCTTCAGCTTCGGTTCAAAAACTAGACTAGAAGTTTTATCAAAGTCAAATCTTCAAAAAGTAGGTAACTTGCCGGTTACTGCTAGAACAGGAATAGGCGTGCAGATGAATGTTGAGGGAATACAATTAGACCACGAATATAGTTGGGATAATATTACAAACGCAATGCAAAATAATAACGCAAATTCTAATAGGACCTTTGACTACACGCTCTGGGATGCTAAAATGTACTATAACGATCAGAGTAATTTAATACCACAGCCAGCTGGAGTCAATGCAGCCGCGGGAGCACAAGGAGTTAGAAGAATCCAAGAAATCCACGCTTATATAGCCGAAGAGATAGGAAGAGTATCTCGTGCGTGGCTAAACTACCAAGCCGGTATAACAGCAATAGCACAGGGTGATTTAGATGAGGAAACAAAAATTAAACTGGTGGAGCAATTGTTTCAGATAAGACAGCAAATGGAACGGACAACCGACTTGCTTTTTTAAAAGTGCGCTCCTTTTACAAGTTATGACCTATTGGTCACTCATCAATACCCAACTTGGTTAGTTATAATGAATCGATTTGTCGAATTAATGTCTTATGCGTTATTAGCACTCTGTTGTTACGCGCGAGTTTTGTTGTAAAAAGGAAGTAACGGGAACGAGCTTTATTGATTCGACAGCTTTAGAAGTCTGTCATAAAAATAGATCAACGAGCCATAAAGTCTGTGCTGGACTGGCGGAATGGGGAAAAGTTTAATGGGTTTTTATTTTGGATATAAGTTAAATTTAGTTATTAATGACTATGGAAAATTTTAAAAATTTTAAGTCACAGCAGCGAATATTGTTAAGTCAGTTTGACTTGCAACTAAGTGTTAAAAAAGCTATGATTATCCATCATTAATCTATTCTCGAATCATGGGTAAACCAGCCGCGAGAGTTACTGATAAGGTATCCCATCCAATACCGCCCGTTTTAACAGGTGGCCCCGGTAGCCCTAATGTTTTCATAGGAAACTTACCTGCGTGGCGTGGGATGCCTTCTGCTGCTGTTGCTGCCTTACAGCAGGCGAAAATGGCATCAGATGCTATAATCCAATCAGCCGAAACTGCAACGAAAGCGACAGTTGGAACACTGGCTTTCCCTGCCGCCAAAGCCGCTGAAAATGCTGCAAAAACGGCAGCATTAACCGCAATGAGTAGCACAATTAGGAGCAGTAGTGGAGGTGCAGATATTCATATCTGTATGACGCCTTCACCAATTCCCCCCCACGGCCCTGGAATTGTCATCGGTGGTAGCAAAAGCGTTTTCATTAATGGTCTACCCGCTTGTCGTATGGGCGACACCTTGTTAGAAGCAATTGGGCCATCCAATAAAATTCTCGGCGGTTGCAAGAGCGTCCTGATTGGTGATTAAGTTCTTTGACATACCTCCTCGTCCTAAAGTCCGAGGATTCCTTGACGCTTCACAGCAACCTGCTACAGAAAGTAGTCTTACAGTCGCTCCACGCCCGTTTTAAGTCTCCCAATGCCCTATGGCGACTATGTTCTAATTTTACCAGAAAGCCGTCCTACAAGGACGGGGCTTGTATCCCATTATTTCTGGTCAATCATTTCAACAAACTAGATCCAACCTTTGATTTCCACCTCTGTCAAGGGTCGTTCTAACTTAGCATATTCGCTCTCAGTTGCTTTTAATAAATGTGTCATTGTAATCGGTTGATTTTCATCGGCTGCTAAAAATGCGGCATTGAGCGCAATATTGCGAATATTCCCCGCCGCGAGACTCAACTGAGCTAGTTTTTTAATATTCAAATCTTTTGTAGGCGTATCTTTGGGAAAAATCCGTTGCCACAGTTCCATCCGTTGGCTCACATCTGGTACAGAAAACTTGACAATAAACCGAATGCGTCGCATAAAAGCTGTATCGATGGAATCTTTTAAATTTGTCGTTAAAATCGCTAATCCTTGGTAAGACTCCATCCGTTGTAATAAATAACTTACTTCTAAATTTGCATAGCGATCATGACTATCTTTAACCTCACTTCGTTTACTAAATAATGAATCTGCTTCATCAAAAAGTAAAATTACCCCTCCCGTTTCCGCCGCATCAAAGACTCGTTTTAAATTTTTCTCCGTTTCCCCAATATATTTACTGACCACAGAACTCAAATCAATTTTATAAAGATCCAAGTTTAATTCACCCGCTAAAACTTCAGCCGCCATTGTTTTTCCAGTTCCGCTTGCCCCCGCAAATAAAGCTGTAATTCCTAATCCTCGTCCTCCTTTTTGAGCAAATCCCCAGCGTTCATAAACCGTAGTTCGCTGTCGCACATGACTCGCAATTGTTTGAAGGATTTGTTGCTGAGTTGGAGGTAAAACTAAATCTTCCCAACTCGCCTTCATTTCAATTCGTTGTGCTAATTCATCTAATTTAGGTCTCGCCTGAATTCGGCAAATATTCCAAAGTTGGTTTTGGCAAATTTTTTCGGCTGATTTGACTTGAAGACAGGCGGATTGAATCTCGCTAAAATTGAGATTAAATTGAGCAACTAATTGATCGATTAATCCCGTTAAATCTTCAGAAGAAGTTCCTAACGCTTCCATCCAGAATTTTCGCTGTTCCTGAGCCGTTGGTTTATTCACCTCAAAGGTCAGAATGGGACGAGATCGGGGCGGTTGTCTATCTTGACTGGTAATAATAAAAGGAGTAGAAATTTGTTCGATGAGCAAGGCGATCGCATTTTCTTTAGCTGTATCTATTGTATCACTTTGATCAGCATCTAATAATAAAACCCCTTGATTCAAAATTGCCTCTCGTTCCCACAGTTCGATGAACGGATATAAATCAGTTAAACTGGTGGGAAGGGCATGACTAGAAAGGCAATAAAGATTAAATCCCAACTCATGACAAACTCGACTCGCGATCGCTCGTTTTCCCACCCGTTCATTACTACAAAGTTCAATAATGGGTAACTCTAATTTTTCGAGACCCAGAGAACCTCGAGCTTTTACTCTCCAATTATTAATAATAGCTTTAGCTAAGTTTTCATGAGATTCAGCTAGATCTTCAGCAACCGAGATTAATTTACGAATATTAATCAATCGTCTATCTAACTGATGGATTCCCATCAAATAATTTAAAATTCGTTCATCAATCCTTAACGGACTACTTGCCAAAGAATTTCCGCCTCCCACTTCAATTAAATTCCATCGTCTGAGAGGAGATCCCGGTGCGATCGCTTCCCAGTTAGGATTTTTAAACAACGTTTGTGCTAAACTAAAAGTGGGATAATTGTGTTCAGAATCAATTTGAGCAGCCGCGCATAAAGATGGCCAAGTCGGATCAAGTTCCATTCCTAAACAAAGTAATAAAATCTCTTGTTCAAAAACAGATAAACTAAAATATTGGCTCAGTTGCTCAAGAGCAAAAGGTTCGTGAACAGGAGGCGTAATAAATTTCAGTTCATCTTGATCATCTAGCTCCTCAAAATCTTGATTCTCTAAATATGAAATCTGACGTTTTAAAGCTTGACGAACTTGATTCAAAACAATCCTGAGAAACTGACTATTGGCTGTGTGCCAATCCAGAAAAACGGGTGAATTCATGGGATTTGTAAAATAGGGCCTGAATATCGATCATTATCCACATTTAAAGGACTTTCTGCACCATCAATTTGCACCCTAGCTAGATAGTCTCCGATTTTGACATTCTCCAGCGAAAATATGAGTGTATGAGTTTGGCGAGTTCGTCGTTTTGCGGCAAAAATATAAGACTCAGAATTTTCACCTGTAATGCCATTCAGTAATAAAAATACTCGTTGTTTGAATCCGATTCTTAAATCTACCTGAATTTCAATATCACCAGAGTATAAACCCACTTCAACTTCTTCTAAATTCCTCCTGTGAGGATGAATTGTAATGGTTGGACGCAAAATTAAAGGGATCACATTAGATTCAATCATTCGATTCGAGTGAGCAAATATAGGATCAGTGCTAGCATGGATAACCTGTAAACCCTGTACTCCCGCTCTCAAATTATTGAATTGTTCAGAAGATAAAGCCGAAAAATTTAGAGTAATTTGAGTATCACTAATATTTTGAGGAATGACTCTAGCTTCCCCAATTTGAATTTGAGTTTGATTTCCCAAAAGTTGTTTTCCGCGAATATTTAAGGTGCTACTTGCTATGATGGGTTGGTTGATCCCTGCTGACGGTTCAACCTGTTCGATCATCGGCTGATTTGGAACAAAATAAAATTGACGGACTCGTACAGGTAAAGGGGCTTTTCCGAGTTTTCTTCCCTCAATTAAAATAGCCGTTGCTTGAAAGCCTAAGGATAGGGAATAAGGAAGTTGAAAAAAAGTTGACCACAGACGTGATAATTCTTCTGATGTCATAGGAAGCAGACTTAATTTAATGACTTGAACTTGTTCATCCAGGGTTGATGCGGCAAGAAAAGGAAAAGAGTAACTGTTAACAACTCGATTAATCATTTCAGAAGTAATCGTAGGTTGATCGATAATCGTTTGAATTGCACTCCCCAGTAACCTTTGGGGTTCGAGTTCTTGTTCGTTTCCATAAAAGGTTAATAAATAATATAAATCTAGCCCTAGTTGAGCTTGTTTAATCAGATTATCTTTAGGACGACGAGAACCAAAATCAGCATTACGCCAAGTCAGATTGGGAGAAGCTTGATAGAGAAAAATATTAATTCCTGTATCAGAAACGCCACTTCCTGCATTGTCAGGACGAATCATGGTGACTCTAGCACCAGGAAGATCATTAGCGATACCTGTTTGTAACATTTGCTGTAGAATAGCGGTGACGGTAGCGATCGCTAGATAATTACTCATGGGTTTGCTGCTTGTCTTTGGGTTTTACAAATTCTATCGAAAATCAATGATGAGTTTAGGAAGTTTTCACTTAATTTATTGATGAGTTTGGACATGATTTTTAAAACAAGTTACTAAAATTTAATTAAATTTATAGAATTATTATTTCATTTTTGGCTCAACTCGAGCTATAATGAGGTCATTTCAAATTGGCTCACTAATCAAACAATTGAAGACTCGTTAAGGAGACTTCCTAATGGCTCGTCTAGATTACTTTGCGCCGGGTGTATACGTTGAAGAGATAGAGCGAGGTAGTCGCCCCATTCAAGGGGTAACTATGAATGTCGCAGGATTTGTGGGCTTTACAGAAGATGTTCGCGGAGATGCCCAACTGTTTGAACCTCAACTGATTACAGACTGGGATCAATATCTCGAATGCTTTGGTAAACCAGGTTCCGATGGGTTTACAGACTTTGGAGCGTATTTACCATTTGCGGTCAGAGGATGGTTTGATAATGGAGGAGGTCGCTGTTGGGTCGTCAGTATCGGAACTCAGCTTCCTCAGCCGGCTAGACAAACACCGCAGGTTGAGGAAAATACGACCATTACAGCCATTACAACCGTTAGCCAACGCCCTTCCCTTGGTTTTCGGATGAAACCAGACCAACTGGAAAACGGACGGATCAACGTGATCATTGAACCGGACGATCCCCTACCCTCGGATAACCCTGAAGAAGAACCCTTTGATACGGGTGAATATTTTAAAGTCACTTTAAGACAAGGTGAGGATATTCTCTCAACTTACAGACATCTCTCCATGAGTGCAGAACCGGAAGCGGGGACATTTGTAGAGACGGCATTTCAAGAGTCTCCTTATTTAGAAGTAGAAATTCAAGCCACAAGCGGAATGCCTCTGTCTTGTCGGCCAGCGAATGGATTTTACGAAATCATTCCCCCTCCTGAAGTCTATCCAGTTGATCAACTTTATCGCAAAACTTATGGGGGTCGTAAGGATCGGACAGGGATTCAAGGTTTATTTGAAATTGATGAAATTGCGATTATTGCCTGTCCTGATTTAATGTTAGCTTATCAGCAAGGTTTGTTGAATTTAGAACAGGTTCATGGTCTGATGGAAATGATGATGACCAACTGTGAAAATTCGGCGCCGAGTCCCCCTTTTCGGATGGTTGTATTAGATCCTCCTCCGGTTAAGGTAAGAAGAGGAAATAGCCCAGTTCCTCCCGAACAAAGTAAACCTCAAGATGTCGCAGAATGGCTCGATAATTTTGGCCGTCGTTCTCAATTTGCCGCGTTATATTATCCTTGGATTAAAGTTCCTAATCCCCGTGATAATGGCAAAGGCATTTATGTTCCTCCCTGCGGTCACATGATGGGAATTTGGTGCCAAACGGATGAAACCAGAGGGGTATACAAAGCACCCGCTAATGTTACACCGCGTGGAGTGATTAGTTTAGCTTACGATACCAACTTTCGTGAACAAGAATTGCTGAACCCTAAAGGAATTAATTGTGTTCGCAAGTTTCCTAACCGAGGACTTCAAGTTTGGGGAGCTCGCACCTTGGTTGAACCTGATAATACGTTATGGCGTTATATTAGTGTTCGTCGTTTGATGAGCTACATTGAAAAATCAATTGAACTCGGAACCCAATGGGTTGTTTTTGAGCCGAACGATCAAGATCTTTGGGCGCGAGTTGAACGTACAGTGAATAATTTCCTTGAACGAATTTGGCGAGAAGGAGCGTTATTTGGAAGTTCTCCTCAAGAAGCATTTTATGTGAAATGTGATGGAGAACTCAATCCCGAAGAAACGATGAGATTGGGGATGTTGTACATTGAAGTTGGCGTTCGCCCTGTTCGTCCGGCTGAGTTTGTTGTTTTCCGAGTGAGCCAGTGGGCGCCTAACCAATAACAAACCTACCGAATCATCTAGTGCGTCAGAAATGTAGTGTTAATTACAACGTTCTAAACGAAAATCTGACGCACTCTAGAAGTCGAAAATATTTGCATTGATTTGGGAGTTTTACCAATGGCTGATTTAATTAAACCCATTGCCCCTAGTAGTTTTTATTTAGAATTTGACGGTTTGACTGATTTAGTTTTCAAAAGTGTAACCCTGCCAGAATACAAACCAAAAGTCACTGGAGGTGAAGCTGTAATTGGAACGACTAAAGATGGAAAATCGATCCGTCAGATTAACTCAGGTGGATTTGAAGGATTATTCACCTTTGATTGTACCTGTGTTGCTAGCCTAACGGGTAGCAGTGCTAGCAAGAAAATGTATGAATGGTTTGAAAAATGCTTACCTACATCTGATGGGGGTAAAGGGCAATGGAAAAACAATAAAAAAACAGGCAAAATTAGTGCCTATGATTCAGATAGCGAATTAGTAGCAATGTGGGAATTTTCAGAAGCTTGGCCTTCTAAATACAAATGTGCAGATCTGGATGTAACTCAAGATGCCTATTTGGAAGAAATTTTTACAATTACTTGTGAAAAATTTAATCGAACTCAGTAAATAAAACGAGCGTGCGACTGTTGATTTAAATCTTGATTAGGAGATTAAAAATGGCTGATAATGTTGAGTTTTTGACAAATTCCAAGTTTTACTTTGAAATAGACGGAATTACCGACTTATTGATTAAGAAAGTTAGTGGCCCCGAAATTACGATTGAAGTGGCTGGAGGCGATGCCCCCATCGGCTGTACAAAAGGTGGTAAAAGCCAAACTCAAGCTGTTATCGGTGGGGTTAAGTACAGTTCCGCTATCACCCTCACTTTTGTAGCTGGAAATGAGGCTGCACAAAAAAAATTAGAAGATTGGTATATCAAGTGCCACGCGGAAGCTTATAGTGGTGGGAAGACAGAAGCCAGAAAAAATCGGAAAACTGGATCGCTGACGATTTATGATGGGGATGGCGAGGAAATGCGGTTTGATTTTACTGATTTGTTTCCCGGTACCTTAAAACAAGCGAGTGGTGTCCTTGGGGTTGATCAGTCTGGTCAAAATGCTGAAGATACTCTAGAACTTAAATTCACAAAAATAGTTCGGAAAAAGTAGGAATTTGAAGATTGGATTGACCCAATTGAATTAAAGGTAGAACGATTGTGACAGAGTTTCCTGAAATCCTCACAAGAGCCAAGTTTTACTTAGAGCTAAAACTGGACGGCAGTAATGACTCAATAGACGGTTACTTTATGGAGTGTAGCGGTTTTAAAGCAACTCAAGAAGTGATCGAAATTAGCGAGGTTACGCCACAAAAGTGGGGAAAACAGGGAAACTCTAGGGGTCGGATTGTGCGAACAAAAATTCCTGGTGTTATGACCTATAGTAATCTGACTTTGCGCCGAGGTTTAACCATGTCTATGACTTTTTGGAACTGGCTTCAAGCTGTGCAAGATGGAAACTGGCCCAAACAACGGCGCGATGGTTCCTTAGTCATTTACAATCAGGCAGCAGAAGAACAGTTTCGATTTGAATTCAAACGAGCATGGCCGATTGGATATTCGATTTCTGATGTTAATGTCGCAGGCGGTGATTTTGAAATTGAGGAAGTAGAAGTTACGATTGAAGAGTTAAAAAGAATTGATAGTATCAAATGATTCAGACCGAATTCGAGTTTAGTTTACCTAAAGGATATTTAGATACTGATGGCAATGTTCATCGCATTGGGGTGATGCGTTTAGCCAAAGCCATTGATGAAATTGTCCCCTTGCGAGATCCCCGTGTGAAGTCAAATCCTGCTTATGCGACGGTGTTAATTTTGTCGAGAGTTGTGACTCGTCTCGGTGCGTTAGAGGAGGTGAATCCTGTTATTATTGAAAACTTATATGCTTGTGATTTGGACTATTTAATTAAGTTTTATCGCCAAATTAATGAACTAGAGTAAAATCATTTAAGCTATCAAAACTTACAATAAATATCCCAATTTTGTACAACAAATCATTAGAATTAAGAAAAATATAAAATTTGGCATGACCAGTTCAAACTTACCCCCAACTGAATTTAATTTTACATTACCCAAAGGCTTAATTGACGAGCAAGGACAAGTTCATCGTCAGGGTGTGATGCGGTTGGCAACGGCAAAAGACGAAATCTTTGTTCAGAAAAATACTCGCGTTCAGGTAGAGCCGGTATATGGTGTTTTAATTCGATTATCAAGGGTTATTACTCAGTTGGGAACTTTATCCTCAGTGACTCCAGAAATATTGGAGAATCTATTTACTCTCGATCTGGCTTATTTACGCGAGTTTTATAATCGAATTAATCAACAAAATCACGCCTATTTTGTGGTAAAATGTCCCCAATGTAATGATGAGTTTAGAGTAGATTTAGCCTTGTCGGGGGAGTCGTAAGCTATCCCTCAGAACAACTCCGTGAGGAGGTAGCTTGTATTGCCTTTCATTTTCACTGGTCTTTAGAAGAGATTTTGAATTTAGAACATTCTAGTCGTCGAGAGTGGGTCACAGAAATTCAAAAAATTAACCCAAACTTCTAAGCAAATTGAATTGGTGGCAGTGTGCGATCGCATAAGTACCAGTAAAAAGGAAAATATAGTTGTCATTTACGGTTTCTGTCTGGGGATGAGTTGAAGGGGGTTGAGGAATAATTCTTTCGGGGTATTGTTGGGTTGAAACAGTTTGCAAACCCATTATTGCAAGCGCTTCAATCACCTCAAACGGCAGTCCAACCTGACGAGCAGCTTCCAAAAAAGGAACATTCTGACGCGCCAGGGCGAGAAACTTTTGAATCTTCCCAACAACGGGGTCTGTAGAGGCTGTATATTTTTCTCTAAGAGCAACCACATAACCCCGTTCAATATCTCGCCAGTTGGCTTGTCTTCCATCAGCGAGAGTCAGCAATTGTTGAGTCTGGGTTGATTCTTCTTGAATAAGGGACTTGCGTACAAATAATATACCAGCTAAGGAGGAGCGATCATCACATCCCATTTGGGTAAGGTTTCAGAACATTGCCAGAACTGTCGAAAAGCTTTCAACTCCGGATCTCGAACAATGATACCTTTTTGATAGGTTTCTTTGATGAGATGAATTTGAGGATGATTCCCTTTCCAGATCATGTTAGAAGCCCAAGATAGGACAGCTTCTGTTGAATCTAAAATAGCTCCATTCCAATAGTTTTCTAAAATTGCCCAACATCGCTCAATCGGATTGTATTTACTGTGGTAGGGAGGATAATAGATTAAATGGATTCTTAATTTTGTCGATTGGGCAAACTGGACAATTCGTTTAATAAATTGGCTGCGATTGCTGCGTTGTCCGATGCCATTGTCTAGGTTGATTACTAATTCTTCTACTCCCAAATAATTTCCTTGATTGTCTTGCCACCATTGGCTTAAACAATCTACAATAAAGTCTGATGTTTCTGCTGATGTTCCAAAATATATCGAAAATCTTCCTTCTTGAACATCCAGAATGCCCATCGGAACCAACACTTCAGACCATTGGTGATCGTGATCGTCGGCTTGAAGGGGTTTTAGAGTTCGACTTTTCCCTCCTCTCGACAAGTTACCTACTTTCACCTTTGCTTTTGAATCTAGAGAAATTCTCAGAGTTTTTGGATTTTTATCAGCTTCAATGTTTGCTTTAGCTAAATTTTCAAATATTGCATCCGTTTCTGGTATTTTTTTTAAGGGTTTGACCTTTTGTGTTTTTTTAAACGATAACCCATCCGATTTAGTATTTCTCCAATTGTCTGACGACACGGCAGCTCTTGTGAAGAATATCCCCTTTCCTTAATTAACGCTTCTCTTACCGCTCTGGCACTTACTTTCGCATAGGCAAATGTTGATTTGAACTTCGGATCGGCCTGGGAATAGGTCTCAACTAGGGTTTTGATGTCCGCTTCCAATTTCGGTAGAATTTCTTCCGTTTTTTTTCTTCCTCTTGCTTGATAGTTATCTGCACAAAGGATTCCCGTTTCTCGTTCTTTTAATCCTGTGGCGATCGCCTGCCGTGACCATCCCAATTGCGTTTCGGCTTTCCGAGGAGACCCATTAAAATAATCCTCGGTTACTTCTGCCATGAATGCCCTTTTTTTGTATCCTGTTAGCTTGTGAGCCGCTTTTTTTAGAGTCGATTTCCATTTTTCACTTAACATTTGCTTGGGGGCGATCGCCTACATTCCTATAGATAAAAATGACCAGTGGTCTTCCATTAGTCTAACTGGTAAGTTATTTAAACGCAAGTCCCTAATCGCTACCCCATTAGAAATATTGGGTGTTTGAGAAAGAGATATTTTTAGGTCAAAAATGTAGGTACGCTTTTCCCCGGTAGGAGTTGAAGTAACGACAACTAAATTAGTCGGATAAACGGTTTCATTGGGATAATCTTCGCGAACAGTTCCCCTTGCTGGAGCCTCCACAACACCCGACCACCGCAAAGGTTCAATCGTTCTCAACACAATTACAGAAGCCTGTCCACTGTCAATTGGGAGGTCAGTAGAGAAAACAATTTGATGCACGTCAGCCAGGGAAATGTACTGAATGGTTTCCCCGTTGCGGAACTCAATTAAACTTTGCCGTCCGGGGATGAGAACGATTTCGGTAGTTTGTGCGCGCAATATAATCGGCTACAGTTTCCACTGTCGGAGTTGCAGATACCCTGATCGTAGTAGACAATAGCGTTGCGATCGCACCCAAAACAACTCGATTCCACTTCATCTCACCCCCTCCCAGTCGGAACCCGAAACGTCTTCTTAGAAAAAGTCGAAACCTTCGTATTCTAGTAATCCGTCAATATTAGCAATATCCTCATCTACAGTAATCTCTGTTAGGACATAAGTTCTACCATCCGCTTTTTCGCATTGAGCACTAAGGACATATTCGCGGGTACTGAGGGACTGTCCTAAACCAATATCTTTACAGGTTAGGGAGAACAGATGATCACCCCAAGAAAGGCTACCATTCAAATTACCGATGAAATTATCTAAATTAATAGAGGTATCTTGATGAGAACCACTGATTGTTTCGCAGCTTGCTGAAAGGATTGAACCCTCAAGTTTTATATCCTCACAGGTTTTGCTAAATTGTCCTGTTGCCATGGCTGGATTAATCACCAAGTTAAGAGATAGCACACAAACAAATAACAAGGCAAAAACTGCCTTAAAGACGGTGTAAATTTTGTTCATTTTTAATTGCTCTCAATCCTAAAGTTGTTGAACAAAATCACTATTTCATAGTTTTTGATCTGAGAGCAAAATTTTATAAAATCTTAACAAAAAATGTGGGACAATCAGAAAATTCAGTCGGTTTTCTAAGGTTTTATAAAGTTTTATATCATTTTTTAGCCTAAAGGTTTGAGTAAGTAGGGTTATGGTAACTTGGATACTGGGTAATTAAAAAGTTACGAAAAAAGTCATGAAATTTGCATATAAGTTTACTTATTTTTGCTTTAAAAATTCCTTACTTTAATTTAACTTTAATTACCTGTTCTTAATCGTTTTATCCGACTTTCCATAGGAGATTTAATCACCATGAAAAAATTACTCTTGGCTTTGTTATTTTCTGTCTGTTTATTGTTGTCCTTTGCTACTACTCCTGCATTGGCTGGTGTCTGTGACCAAACCTTGAATACTGGTGCATCTACAACAACTAAAGTATTTTGGGAAGATTCTGCGGCTTATTATGGTTGGTCAGGGGGTGTGATAACTAATGATATGTACTTCAATGGCTGTGGTACTACGGGGACTATCAAAGTTAGTATGGATGATTTTGGGAAACTACTAAAGGAAGGTAAATTAGATGGGCTGCGCTATATCAAAAAAGATTCTAATGGGATAGCCGTCAGAAAAGTTCAAGGAACTTCCATCACCTCTATTCCTCAAGAACAATTCTTTGATTCTACGACACTAGTTGTTACAGGTAATAGATAATTAATTATCCGGGAATCTTTGTAGGGGTCAACGGCCGTTGGTTGATCCCTACAGTATCATTACTAATCCTCACCATCAAAGATAACTAAAGTCAGTACGTAGCGCGTATACTAAGCATTACACTTAGTCATTTGCTTCTTACTGAATCTTACTCTTTTAAAAAAGACTCGCGATCGTGAAATTGAATTTCGGCGGTGGTGGAATTTCCGGGTTGATGACAGACGACAAATCGACGCACCCCCAAACAGATCATTTGTAACACAGTTGAAACTGCCATTGTTACAGTCCTCAAACCTTGATGAGACAAGCAATCGACGCACCTCAACGAAAGAATCAGAGTTTCAGCCATTGAGCAACCTGCGTCGAAACTAATCATATCACACCTCAATCAACTGATACAACCCTTACTCTTGAGGATATTCAAGCGGCGGAGGCAGGGGTATAATAGAACTAACAGTTAACGCTGAATCTACTGACCCGGATCAATTTTTTATAATTTTCAGGAATTCATTGATTCGCTACGGAGATGAGCGATCGCATTTCTGAAGGCGATGGAAATTGCTCCTTCTGGAAGGTTATCGACAATTTGCTGACCCTGTTCCATCAGAAACTTGCGGAAAGAGTTCTCTTGTTCGGCTTCTGCCAATAAGAATTTTTCGATCTGGCTGGTTTGGGGATCTTCACCTGGAGCAGTCTCAGAAGCTAACTGCTGTAAGAAACTTTCTGCTAGGGTTGAAGCTTCAGCAGGATTGTTTTCACGGACTAGGTTTCGCAGTTGGTTGAAGACTTCTGTATATTCAATCTTGCCAGAACCAGAAATATTGGAAATCGTTCCTCCAGTAATAGTGAAGTGATTTCCAAAAGGTTTTTGACTAAAATTCGATAGAGCAGTTGATTGATTCTTGATGGTCATTGTTTGCTCACTGGTGATTCCCATTAGAAATCTGATTTGTTCCTCCTTAGCAGCAAGTTGATGCTTCATCTCTGTAACGACTGCATTAAGTTGTCGCTCAACCTGTTCTCTGGGATAGTCTCCATTGTAAGAAACTTTGACAACTAAGCGATCGCCCCGCCGTTCAATGCCTTTTAATTGTAGTCCTAAATCTTCATTTTCAAGCTGAAGTTTGTCCAAGCCAAATGCAACTGCTTTCCAGTTTTCTCCTTCCTTAAAAATCAACTCAATAACTTCCTCCACTTGTTGATATAGTGATTCAAATTCTCTGGGTTCAAAGTTTCGGTCTACAGGAGAACGTCTGGTAGCTTGACCCTGTTCATCTACATCTAAATAAACATAGTCACATTCAACCTCAGTAAAATTAGTTTGGTCATTCACACTCCAGTCTTTGATACAGCATCCGGTTAGGTTAGCTCCCGTAAAATCAACACCAACTAACTGTGTCCGAATCAACAAACTGCCTCGTAAATCTGCACTTTTGAGATCGGCTCCTGTTAGTTCTGCATCGGTTAGATCAAATCCTCGCATCTCAGTATTTTGTAGGTAAGCTCCTTTTAAGTTGATGTTGCTAAAATCCTTATCTTCGGAGTATGCTTGGGTGAGCAGTTGTTGTACTTTTGGGTTTTCTAAGTCTAAATAGCGACTGTCAACCCTTGCTCTTTCTAGTCCTGTGACACCTTGAAAACAGGTTCGGTAGAGTTTCTTAGCTCTGATATCGTAATGAGCCAAATTCTTTTTTCTAAAGTCTATTTGACTGATATCTTGATTGTAAAAAGAGGGACTTCCCCAAGAACAGATAACAATTGCAAAATTCTTGAATGATTTTAAAAAAACGTGTGTTTTTTTGTTAATATGAATTGTTTTATAGCTAGCCCATAGAATAGTTAAGCTTATAAATATATTTATAATAAAAGAAATAAATTTGTTATTATAATTGCTAGGATCTTCTAAAAGAAGATAAAACATTGCATAGTTTGCTGCAACACCTGTTATTATTTTTATAATATAAAAATAACGAAAAGCTATTTTGTACTTTAATCCCAATAATACTATATTAATATATCCCGATAAAACTAGAGCAAAAAAGATAAATACAAATATAAAAATAGAAAATACAGTAATTAATATAATTACCAAAGCATCTATAATATCAAGATTCACAAACAGCCAGAGATCTCCGTACAAACAAAATAAAAGTACAGCCAATATTTCTGCTAGTATACCAATGATACATATCCAAATACATCTTTGAATACGATTATATATTATTGAGAATAAATTGCAATAAAAGATAGATAATGTGCTAACGAAAATTATAAATGGTCTTATATTGATTTCAACACCAACAACATCTGTCAAGAATGATCCAACCAAGCCCAAACAGATCCATGCAGTAAAATTGATGAAAAAATCTAATGACAATAAAATAAGCTTCTGCAACATTTCTTTGTGATCGTCCTTACTTTCTTTGAAAGTCTTGACAGTATTGTCTACTTAGAATAGAATATATAATCATAATAGCTTATGCCTGTGTATAGTGGGTCATAATCTGGTAATCAGGGTGATAAATAGATTGAAGCCATTACTATGAAGAACTCTCTGTGATCATCAACAGTTTTGTGTAGTCATTGTTTGCTTTGCTTCAATTAAGTATCTGAATATTTAGTGCTTGAAATTCTTGTTTCGTGAATTTGTATAAATACTTATGAATTTTTTTCTCTGGCCAACACAACGGCTCTGTGATTCTTGTGAACGTGAAGAATGCAAAAACGGATGTCGTTGGGGAGACAATTTTATTACTCGAAATATTGAGCCTCAAGAGTGGGAAGATATAGCTATTGAAGTATTTGGAACGGAAGCATCTAATCAGTTCCGTAACCCAAAACCAGCTAATGAGGATGAATTAGAGGCTTCAGTTCTGAGGAGATTTAACGTCACTGAACCGATAGATCCTGCAAGAATATCAGTCGAAAAAGATGAACCAGATTTCTTACCGTATAATTACTTTGAGATGGGAAAAAAATGTGGTCAATCGGTGTGTCGGCTACTTAATAAAGTTAATGATGAGGATAGGGATGATAGCGAAGAATGGCTCGCAACAGGTTTTCTAGTTGGTCGTCGTCATCTTTTGACTAACTATCATGTATTTTATGAAACTATTTGTAAAGGTGAAAAAGAATCTCGCCAGGAACACTTGCTAGAGGAAATTCCACTTTTAAATGGAAAATACGTTGCTGAATTTGGTTATGAACAAGATTATTTGCAGCGCGAGGTTAAATCATTAAAGTACAGTCTCAATAAAGTATTACTGTATAGTAAGGAGCTAGACTACGCTCTGGTAGAGATAGGAAAAGAACCACTAGGAAGACGGGGTTTGCAAGCCGGAGACTGGTTCGGTTGGCTTCAGCTTAGTAGAGACCCTAATACTATATCCCCTCCTTGGAGCGAAGAGATAAAGAAGGCATTTGAAAGTCAAGCTAAAGCACGACAAGTCCAAGACCAACGGAATCAAGAAGCTCCTATTACTTATGATATAAAGAACCTAGAGAAAAGATCTGTTCAAGGAGAGCCTGTTGTTATTATTCAGCATCCTCAAGGAAAAAGAAAGCAGGTTGTTGTTTCTAGTAATAGAACAATAAAATTATACAAAAATTATCTTTATTATGAAGCGGATATTGATTTTGGTTCTTCCGGAAGCCCAGTATTCAACCAGCAATGGCAATTAGTCGCCTTACATAATATGGCTATATTGGAGCGTGAAGACTCTGGTGATAGTAATGATGGTGAGACTAATGTAGAAGCAAAGCAAGGAGTAAGAATATGTCGAATTGTTGAAGATATTCATGAGAAAGTAACAAAACTTCTAGAAAATCCAGCAGATAATAAGAAAAAGCTATATGTATTGAAGTTATGGGACTTTTTTAACGAATATATTGATGCTTCGGTAGGACTGAAAAAAATTAATGCTTTTGACTATAAAGATTTATTGAACTTCTTAGTCAAGCGCCTTAAAAAAGCTGAGTTAAGAGGTATTTGGATACCTTACATTCCAGGAAGTAAAGATTATGGATTTTCTGAGGAATCGATGAAAAGCATTATCGAGAAACTCAAGGATTTGAATTTCAATACCATATACATCTCAGTCTGGGTCTATGGACGTCCTACTTACTCTTCCAACGTATTAAAGGATAAGCAGCTTCCGGTTGAGAGTCCTGAGTATCTCTTAAATCTGAAGAAAATAGTTGACTTTTGTAAAGATCAAGGATTAAGAGTAATAGCGAATTTTGAATCGGGCTTTAAAGTTAGTAAAAAAGAGGATGATTTCTATTATGAAGAATCCTGGTTTTTAAAGAAATCTGACGGCAACCCTTATGAAGAAAAGGATAGAAGTGATAGTGTAATATACAGGTGGCTTGATCCTTTTAAATCAGAGATCCAAGAATTTGTTCTTGATTTGATAGGTGAGATTGTAGGGGACTATGATTTTGATGGTATACAGTTGAACGGTAGTTTTGGGTTCCCTCCTGAATATGATAACAGGAAGGAGGATATGAAATCATCCAATATTACTCTTTTGATGAAGAAAGTTTTTGAGAAGGTGAAAGATAAAAATAAAGATGCAGTTGTTAGTTTGAATATTGGTTACAACTTTAGATGGTATGCTCAAAAAGCTTTGCTAGATTGGCAGACATGGGAACAGAAGGGTTACATAGAGGAATTGATTTTGAGCATGAGTGTAAAGGACAAGGAGGATTTGCCATATAGTTTACTTCCTCACGAAGTGAAGTTAGCTTTTAAGCATATACCAGTTGCTCGAAAAATTGATATCGGAGAAAACATGACAAGAGAAGATGTGAAGCAATTAATCGATAACAGTCAGCGAGATGGATTCATAGGCGTTTACTTGTCATGCCCTTCTCAGCTTGCCTCTTTGGAAAGTGATCGCGAAAATAGCATTCTCAATGGTCTCTTTCAATATTCGGCTGATCCACCAACTGTCTCAGATTTTTTTTAAAATTCTTAATTTATGGGGAGAAATTATTTCACTCTAAGTATAGTTTTATAGAACAAAAAGCCAGTGAATAATATTGATAAAATCAACACAATTCTACAACGACTTGAATCCGGTAACTGGAATAATTCTGATTTAAATTTATTGCGTCAAATCCTCCAGGATAGCGATCGCACTACCCTAGAACAACTCGGTAAATATAACGTATCCATTAGTGAAGGGAAGGAGATTCATATTGGCGATCGCACTTATTATCAGTGGGATGAAACTGCAATTCAAGCCATTGTTAGAGCCATTCAAGAGCAGATTGCTAAGATTCAGCCTTCAACAACAGAAAATATCTTCAACATTTCAGGGGGTACGATTGGGAATATAACGGCTTCTGGCACTATTATAAGCAATCCAGCCCCACCTCAACCCCCTCAGAATCCCCATCAGTAATGGCTTGAGGCGAAATAAAAGTTAAGAAATATTATTAAAATAGTGTGATTTAACTCCGTAAAAATACACAGTCCTCAAGACTTGGCAATCCGTGAATTTGAGGATAGGCTGGATTTACTAAGTCATCAAAGGAGAGTTCACCTGACCCAACTCAATCATCATCGCAAGCACTCTAAGCCTACCGAACTCAGGTAGCTTTGACCCTTAACTAACTTTTTAAACTCGTAACTTTTATTGAGTCAAAGGAACATTAGATGTCCAATCAAAAGTTATTACTCGATGGTATTAAAACAATAGGGGAGTATGACCTAGACCAAGATAGCGAACTGGAGGAACTCGCCTCAAAACTGAAGGAAATTGAGGATACTAAGTTTCCTGATTCAACTTCCCAGGAGAGAGGATTAACTAAAGATGTCGATGGTATTTTAAAATTTCTGGGGTGGGTTCAAGAGCAACCCTGGAACCACGCCAACCACACAATTGGCTATATTGCTCCGAGTCAATTGGGTGCAATGGAACCTTCATCTATTCAGCACGCCAGTTCTATCCAAGCTGATCCAACGCTTAAAAATAGCCGCATTGATATTCACCTCGATCTGCTACGAATCTTCAATTATCCGGGTAGTGGCACTCACAATATCATGGTAACATTTGCCGCTCAAAACCAAGTTTCCAATGCTTCTGAAGCGGTAACTTTTAGCCAGACTTATCGAGTCCCAGAAGGAGAAACCGCTCCCGTCAAAGGATGGCCTATTTTTATTGGATTAAACGTCGGAAATCGGGGAGTTGCCTTTGAATGTTCAACAATTAATGTCAAAAATGAAGGAGATGAAGGGGTCTTAAAAGCATTAGAATCTCCCGCTTTTAAAATTGGACTGAATCTATTACAAACGGCTCAACCGGCGATCGCACCCTTTACAGACATGACACTGGGAGTGGTCAAAGCCATAGCCGAACGCACTCAAAACGTTCCGGTGCAAAAGTTTTATCTCGGCTTGGATTTTAACGAAACAGCACCCTTGGGGTTGCGACTGCGGGAAGGAAACTATATTGCGGTGCAAGTTCCGGATCAAACCACAATTAAGTGGGATGGTCGCTGGATCTACGATCCCAAATTGGGGACGATTGTTCACAAAGCAGATAGTTCACCCTTGGAATATAACTACTTAGTTTTTCGGGTTAGTCGTTATACCGATTGAATAAATGAGTCTGTAATCACAATTCAACAAATTCACGAAAAAATCAAATGTCTGAACAGTTTTCTCATGGATATGCGTTACTAATTGGTGTTGGAGAATCAGCATATCCGCGCCTATCTCTACCTGTCACCGTCAAAGATACTCAGGCTATTTATGCAGCACTGATTGACCCAGAACTTTGTGGTTATCCTGAAAAGAAAATTCGAGTTTTAAATAATAAAGAAGCAACAAAAAATAATATTTTAGAAGGATTGAACTGGTTACAGGAATCAGCAAAATTAGACAGTGAAGCGACAATATTTATCTACTATTCTGGACATGGTTGGTTGAATACAGCCGATAATTGTTACTATTTGCTGCAACACGATATTAAACCCAGTAAACTAGCAGCCTCGGCATTATCGGCAGAAGTTTTCACCGATGCTTTGCGACAAATTCCAGCAGAACGCCTATTTGTGGTGATTGATAGTTGTTATGCAGCAGGAATGGCAACCTCGAAAGATCCAGAAGAAATCATCCGAGACATGGAACAGCAAGCAACAGATCTTGCAGATGAGTTCGATCAGTTCCAACAAATTGCGCCTTCCAAAGGGTTTATTGAACAACTCAAACAAGGGAAAGGACGAGTTGTATTTACATCTTCCAGTGGTGAGCAAAAGTCCTGGTTTTATGAAAATGAACTTAGCATTTACACCAATCATTTTTTGGAGGCACTTCAGGGTGCTGCAAATCAACCGGGTGATACAGAAGTAAGGGTTTCTAACTTAATGAATTATCTCAGCAAAGCGGTACCTGAAACGGTGCAGAAGTTGTATGGAAAAGCGCAAACTCCTAATTTTGATATGGCGACAGAGGATTTTGTTATTGCAAAACTTTTAGGAGGAAAAGGTTTACCGGATAAAGGGTGGCAAGAGTTGCAATCTCAAGCTCAGGAAGAAATTCAACGAATTGTCAAAAATATTGAGCAGCATGGAAAATATAATATTGTTGCTGACAAGATTGAAGGAGGTCATATTGGAGACAACATGACATTTTATGGTAGCAAGCCTTCGGATTGGGAGAAATCATGGTGAAATGTGTGTTACGGGTAGCAAAGGTGATGTCAGAGGAGGAAATATCAAGGTTTGGCGTCAAGATGGACGACTTTAAGATCCAGAAGATTGACGAGGTTCTGCATAAGTTGAATAGCTTGAACTCTAGTAAAAACTAAGTTCAGGAGAAAAATATGCACATCGAAGATTTTAAAGACAAACCCAACCTCAAGTTTGGTTTAGAAGGTATTGCCAGTGACTATATTCTGACTGAAGAAATTCACGAAGTTCTGATTGCTTTATCCTATCTTGATGGCCCTATAGAGAAAAAATTTGATATTCTCTCATCTCAAGCTTTCTTACGATTTCAGCGAGATTATAAAGCCGACCTGGGAGACGAGCAACAGTTTGAATACTTGAGCGTACAAACTGCCATTAAATTAATTGAACTCCGCTCGGAAACGGTGGCATCATTCAAAGACCCAGTTATTCCTAGAAATGACCCCGCAGGCAAAATTTATCAGTATATGATCAAGAAGAATTATCGATTCTTCACAGGCCCCCAGGAATACAACATTGTCTACTTAGAAGGGATTAACGAAGACTTTAGCGAAAATACCGACGCTCCCAACCATTTCAACGATTTGCGGGTTGTATTAGCAGTAGAAGAAGGCATCCCCGTCGTTGTCGGAAAATGGGAAGGAACAACTGAGCCGGGATTTTACTACACTGACTATCCCATGAATCCAAAAGGTGCCGCTCGTATCGCCTTCAATCAGTATCGGGCTTGGCAAGTTGATATACATGGCAACTCCGAACCCCATGAAGCGTTAGTTCAAACCGCAGGTGAAGTGACTGTTCATCGGGATTTTGATCAAAATATGACACGCACAAATGACAAGCTTGATACAGGTTATTTTGGCATTAACCAACATTACGGTTATGATCATCCCAGAAATGACATTTACACTGCTAGTGCCGGATGTTTAGTTGGTCGAACTCGTCGGGGACACCGAGAGTTTATGAGCATTATTAAACAGGATAACCGCTACCGAAACAACCGTAACTATGTCTTTTACTCCACAGTCATTGCCGGAGATGATTGGAAGAAAACAACCTAGTTTCTGAACAGATCTCAATTAGATTCTTGCATCTTTTCCTGAAATGATCGGGATAAGGATGCAAGAGGTTTTTCTGCTAAACTCCAAGAAGATTAATCTTTTACAATGGTTGTCATTGGAGTTACAGAATAATTATTTGCTTCAGTATAATATTGAGCTTTCAAGGAGTCTTTCAATGTCTAAACACGCTTTTGTTGTTGCTGTTAGTGAATATCAAACTGAGAACAATCTCCTCGGAGTGAAAGAAGATGTTCCCACAATTTTACCTGTATTAACCAATTATGGTTTTAATGATGTCGAAGTCATTCAGGATGAAAAGGCAACTCAGGAAAATATTATTCGGGGATTGAATACTTTAGTCAAAGGTAGAAAACCCGGAGATATTTGTATTTTCTATTTTTCCGGTCACGGTTTTCTTCTCCCTAAAAACTTTTTAGGAAATAACGATCCAGATGGACGGGATGAAGCACTTGTTCCCTATGAAGGAGTCTTGTCTTCTTTAATTCTTGATAACTGGCTAGGGGAGTTCTTTGAAAATTCAATTCCGGATGAGGTGGTATTCTGGGGATTGTATGACAGTTGCTACAGTGGGGATATCTCTAAAAATGTCTTTTTCCCAGATGAATTTGAAAAAACACTCCAAATCGAAGACATTGTTATAGATTCGCCTCCTCAGCTTCCCAAAAACAGCCAATCTAAAAAGACTCAAGAATTAATTCTAGATGGAACTTTTAAAAAGGTATTTCATTTTGGAGCAGCAATGGAATATGAAAAAGCACTCTGCAAGAATATTAATGGAAAATCCCGAAGTGTATTTACTTGGGCGATCGCAGAGGTACTTGCAGGAACACCAGAATTAACCGCTCAAGAATTTGAAGAAAAAGTGACCCATAAAGTTGCTGAAATCACTCGGGCGCATACTCCCAAACTTACAGCACCGCCAAACTTTGCAACTGAGAAAATATTCAGTTAAAACTGGCAAGTTTAGAAAATTAGCTGAACATTTTTGAGTGTTTTTATATCATCCAATGCTCAAGAAATAACAGTTTAGTTAGTGCAATTAAAGCGGAGATCTAGATGAAAAATCGTCCGAGTGATATTAACGATTAAACCCAAAATCAATGGTTATAATGTGCTGCATTTTGCCACCCGTGCATTTGTTCCGGGCGACCCTTCGGAATCTTTTATTGTGTTTGGTGAGGGTTAAAATCCAACGCTGAGAGATGTGGAAAATTGGTCATTATCGAATGTTGATTTAGTGGTTTTAAGTGCTTGTGAAACGGGGTTGGGTGGCTTTGATAACAACGGCGAACAAATTCTCGGACTCGGTTATCAATTCCAAAATCAGGGGGCGAGGGCTGTGCTGGCGTCATTGTGGAAAGTTAGCGATGGTGGGACTCAAGTCTTAATGAATGTTTTCTATAATGCTTTACAACAAGGATACAGTAAAACCGAGGCGTTACAAATCGCCCAACAGAGTTTAATTACTAAAAATACCTCAACCGTTGTCAGTCAGCGATCGCCTGATGGTACAGTGGTTTTTGTCAGTTCTGAAATTGAACTTCCCGCTAATATTCGTAATCATCTCGATCATCCCTATTATTGGGCATCGTTTGTTTTAATTGGAAATGGTTTATAGTGATTTTAGAGTTTAACATCGCTTGTAACTGTTCATTCACCATTCCCCAAGTTATGGATGAGCTATAGCGCTACGCGCTAGGCAAAAGGCAACAGGCAAGAGGCAAAAGTGCCAGCAGAAAATATTTTCAGCATTTACCAATGTCCTAACCGTTATGCGTAGTGCTATACAATAAAACGAACCCAAGGGGATTGAGTTCGTAAGTTTGTATCTATTTTGTCCATCTATACTCTATATCATTCCTCAATCTGAATTTTATGACTTCACCCAATCCGGTGAATTTTTATCCCAACTCGAATTAACCTTCTCGACTCCGGGGTTTACACAAAAACAAAGGCGTTTTCTGTCAGAGTTAAAGAAAATACTCCTTCAATAACAGCAATCAATTCATCTTCCCCTTCAATCATTTGATAAACGATTGTCCCACTGGGTAGATTTTCCAATGAATCCTCACTCAGCCGATAATCTTCACTCATCCCATGTAACTGTATAACGTCTTGTTCGATATCAAAATCTTCAATCAAAGCATAATCACCAAGACCCAAACTGAGATTATCGAGATCATTGTAGTAGCTTTGAAGTTCATCCCCGAGAGCAAAAGTATCAATTCCTTCACCACCAAATAAAGTGTCTATTTCACCAACTCCCCCATTAACAACATTCGGATCTGTACCAATAATTAGATCATTTCCGCCATCACCTTGGAGGATATCGTTATTTGCTTCTCCTTCGAGAGTATCGTTACCCTGACCACCGTAGAGAGTATCATCTTCATTTCCGCCTTTGAGAACATCATTTTCTGAATTTCCATTGAGCCAGTCACTATCGTCTCCCCCATAAAGTTGATCGCTTCCCAGGTCGCCAAATAAATAATCTTCGCCCTCAAAAGCTAATAAAGTGTCATTTCCTTTTACCTCAGTTTTTGCGAAAATGCAAGTGGAGATTTGATGGAAAATTCAATTCGATACGGGGACTGAGGACTGTTCTCAAACGTCAGGTTCAATCAGGAAATGCCAATTAACATTAGAAGTTTAACTTTATTCAATCGGAGTTTGAACAATTGCATTGGTGTGGTTTGTTCTGGGTATCGGCTTCATTTCCCATTCAATCCCGATTTAATTGTGTTAGATTATGCCCGGAGCCATCACCTGAAACGACTCTACAATGATGAAGCATCACTATGGCTGAATTAATTAACCCTCTCAATATCTATCGCTACAAACGGAAGAATAAGTGTTTCAACGAACATCTTGGGGATGGTGTAACGCTGACATTAATGCTCATCCCCGCAGGTGAGTTTCTGATGGGCGCACCCGAGAGCGAACCCGAAAGTCGGGACAACGAACGCCCCCAGCATTGGGTGAGAGTACAGCAGTTTTTGATGGGATGCTACCCTGTTACTCAGGCACAGTGGCGGGCTGTGGCAAGATATCAACAAATAGAACAGGAGTTAAACCCAGAACCGTCTATGTTTAAAGGAGATAACCGCCCTGTTGAGCAAGTCAGTTGGAACGATGCGACTGAGTTTTGCAAGCGACTCTCCGCAAAAACCGGACGAGAATATAAATTACCCAGTGAGGCACAGTGGGAATATGCTTGTCGGGCGGGAACGAAAACCCCATTTCATTTTGGAGAAATCATCACAACTGACCTCGCTAACTACAACGGAAACTACACTTACAATGGTAGTCCTCAAGGAAAGTATTGCCAAAAAACAACAGAAGTAGGAAGTTTTCCCGCCAACGAATGGGGGCTGCACGGTCTGCACGGCAATGTTTGGGAATGGTGCGAGGATCACAAGCACGATAGCTATGAAGGAGCGCCAACAGATGGAAGTGCTTGGATAAATGAAGACCATGCAAATACTTATCGGGTGTTGCGAGGGGGTTCGTGTTACTTTTTTCCCAGGTACTGTCGTTCTGCCTTTCGTAACCTCAACTATCCCCTTGATATGTTCAACGACAATGTTGGTTTTCGGGTATGCTGCACAATACCAAAGAATATTCTTAACACTTAACAAGAGTTTCGACGAATTTGTAGGGTGCATCAGATAATTAAATTAGTGATTTTATAACTCCTGTCCAAATCTAATGCACCTCAATAGATATAACTTTAAATTCTCATCAAATCTGTATCGATATCGAAGTTTTTTCGAGGCTGAGAAAATCGAGAACCCCCATCTTTAACTTCAGGCGGTTCATTGTTCTTCTTGTTTGCGAAACAGATGAAAGTTTGATTAAAGGGTTGAGACATCGGACTAGAATATAAACAAACAGCAGGAATAATAACAGTTAACAAAACCGGAATGGATAAAATTTTCATATTCTTCTCCTCACTTGTTTAATGTTTTCTGTAGTTGAGTCAGCAGAACCTCCTCCTCAACTGAACTGACTATCGCTTTGGGGTTGTACCCGAAAGCAAGCGGACTTTCAGAATTAGCAAAAATCGAGGTATATTGGGCATTGGGGTAGTTTGGGGTCAGTCAGAACATTGGAACCCAACGCCTTAACCCCAAACTTTTTGCCAAAATATCCTTGACCCCTATGCCCAGAGCAACTTATGGCCCCAAAGTCAAAGCCCGAGCCAAATCTTTATTGAAAATCCTGCTATTATTTGTTAAAGGAGAAGTTGAAAATAGCGCTCGCTTTGATCTAAAATACTGTTGGTTAGATGAAGAAAAACCTCCCCAACTGCGGATAGAAACGAACCTCCGAACATTAGAAGCCCTAACAAACAGCCAGGAAAACAGGTTAACAAAAGCTCAAATTCGAGAATCTCTCAAACGGATGGATGACTTTCTGAACATCTTAAAAGACGAACGAATCCAAAAACGGGGATTAGAAGATTGGCGTTTTACGCTTACTTTATGGTCAAAAGATATCGAAGAAAATCTTCAACAATTTTCACAAACATGGGATCGTCTTTGTCCTCAAACTCAGGAAAAGCTAATCAGTGAATCAATTTTTCCACCGATACCTGAGTTAAACTTAATTCCCGAAAAACCTAACGTCGAACACTTAGATAACCTCTTACAAAACCATTGGGAACGCCTGAATAATAACGAACAAAACAACTTAGAAAATGCAATTCAAGCAGCATTTCAACTCTGTGACCCCGCCCAAGATTGGATAGAAGGCGATAGACTCGAAAAGTTTATAAACTTGAGTCAAGTCTCTTATCCCGGTTGGAGTGAAATAGATGGGTTAACGCAATTTGCTGTATTTTTAGCAACATTTTCGGATAATTTAACCCGTGAATTATTCGATAATATTAAAACTTTTGTTGAGTCTAGAAACCCCAAACAAAACTTCAATAACTTACTTATTAAAGCAATACGAGAAAAATCAGAACGCAATATTTCCCCCAAAAACACCCTCGAACATTTAATTATAGAAGTCATTCCCCAAGAACAATCAAAAGGAGTAAGAGTTTCAATGTGGGATGCGAATAATTTCTCATCGCCACTGGTTCAAGATGAAACAATGTCACTTGATGAACTGCCGAACTTTCTAGAAACTTGGTTGGAAGAAAACTCAGAATACACCTCGCCCACCCTTCATATATTTGTACCTCGAAATTGGTTGAATTTAGATTTGAGCGAGCGCCAAACCGAATCAGAATTAACCCTCGGAAGTCAATATAAACTGGTGATGCGAACCCATCATAATTTAACCCCTACCGGAAAACAATATTACAAACTTTGGCAACAAAAATGGCAATTATTAGAAAGTAAAATAGACCAAGCCGCCAAAACAACATTTGTTCGTGCTGACTGCGGAAGTCCTGCTAAACTCTTTCAAACGTTGAAGTCTTCGGAAATGGCAATTCTAGAAAACTTAGAAATGGCAAAACTCGAAAAAATCTTGGAATTTGTAGCCAGAAAAACAGCCCTTCCCGTTGCTTTATGGTCGCGGCGTAGCGAACTTAGCGATCGCATTGATTATATTTTAGACTGCCAAGTGAGCCAATTATCTGAACGTATATTAGAAGAACGTTGTAATTCTCTCACAGAAGATGACAACCACATCGGTCATCATTTAACCTTAGTTTGGGAAGACCCAAATATTGTACCACCAACCCTACAATTTGACTCGGAGGCTTGTTAGAAGGCAAGAGGCAGTTTACAGTTTACAGTGACCAGTGACCAGTGAACAGTGAACAGTAAACCGTGTTAACTTCTTCCCTCCTGAACTCCTGAACTTCTAAACTTCTGACTTCTGACTTCTGACTTCTGACTTATGAACGACCCAATATTTCAACCGATATTTAAAGGCACAGGTAAACCCAACCCAAAAGCCATTTCTAAGCTTCCTCCCCCTCCCCCCTGGCGAAAAGTTGATCGCCGCCAACCGGAAAGAGGCGCTACCTTTCAAGCCCAACCCACCGAAATAGAAATGGTGAATGCAGCCTTATATTTGCGTCGCCCCCTATTGGTAACAGGAAAACCGGGAACGGGTAAAACCTCCCTCGCCTACGCCGTCGCCCATGAACTCAACCTCGGAGAAGTCCTTTACTGGCCGATAACAACCCGAACAACCCTTAAAGATGGGTTATATTTGTATGATGCGATCGCCCGTTTACAAGATATCGGAGAAAAAGATAGAAGCAATTTCGAGAATATTGGTAAATATATCCGTTTGGGGCCACTCGGAACGGCGTTGTTACCTTCTAATAAACCCCGTGTTTTGTTAGTTGATGAAATTGATAAAAGTGATATTGATTTACCCAATGATTTACTTTATGTTTTTGAAGAAGGAGAGTTTGAAATACCGGAATTAGTGAGAATTGAAGAAATTAAAGGGTCAGTCGAAGTCCGAACTGCTTATAAAAATAATAGCCAAGATAAAACAACAATAATTCAAGGAGGTCGTGTTGTTTGCAATCAATTTCCATTGATGATATTAACGAGCAACGGTGAACGGGATTTTCCCCCACCATTTTTAAGACGTTGCGTGCGTTTAACGATGGAAGAACCCGACGAAAAACGTTTGGAAGAAATTGTCAAAGCGCATTTTGAACAAGAAGAAAATGGGGCGGAAAAAATAGCAGAAGCCGAAGAATTGATTAAAGAACTTGTCAAAAAGTTTGTGAAAAAACGTTCAGATCGCAATAAAGGAGATTTGGCAACCGACCAACTTCTTAATGCCGTTTATCTGGTGATGCGAGAACGAACTTCCGATTTAACTAACCGAGAAAATCTTATTAATAGACTGTGGAAACATCTAAACAGCAGCGAAGATCAACTATCGGACAATTCGCCCAACAGTTAAAACGTTCGGGACTGGAATTGGATGCGGCCGACCTTGCCGACCTGCTTTGGCTGGCTCAATTTATTGAGTCGGAAAGTGAGGGTTCTTCTGAAGAAATATCCGAAGAAAGTTTAACATCAAGTTCAACACAAACGAATACTATTGATGATATAATTGATGAGAGAAATATCTCAATATCCGAACCGACTTTTAATTTATATTCTAACGAAGAATCCTCATCAATATCTCAAACAACAGAATCTTTTGAACCTTCACAAACAGACCAAAAAGCATTACCTTTTCCCGTTCCCTCCGCCCCCGCTATTCGGACAAGTTTGGACTTGGCGCGTGCGTTGCGTCCATTGATGCGGAAGGTACCGTCACGCATTTTAGTTGATGTCGATGAAGAAGCTACTGTTAACCAACTCGCCGAGACGCGCATCTGTGTCCCCGTTATCCGACCAACCCCGGAACGTTGGCTTGACCTGGATTTAGTGGTAGAATGTTCTAAAACAACGGTATTATGGAAACGAGCGATCGCCGAGCTTCAACACCTGATGGAATATCAGGGAGCGTTTCGGACAGCGCGGACTTGGCGACTACAAGCCGAAGAACAGACTGTGCAACTGTTTCCCCGTTGGAATGAACGTCTAGAAAACCGTTTAACTCAGCGTCCCCGCAGTATTCGAGAGTTAGTTGACCCATCGGGGCGGCGACTGATATTATATGTGAGTGATTGTACTTCGGCGTTGTGGCGACAAGGGGTTATTTACGAAACGTTGTGGCAATGGTCGCAAACCCAACAATTGGCGTTAATGCAGATGTTACCGGAACGGTTATGGTCGCGCACGGCTTTGAGTGATGGTTATATTGTGCGGTTGGGGGGGAGAGTTGCAGGGTTGCCGAATGCGAGGTTAGATGTAGAAGGTTTACCCGAACTTGATGGGTGGGACGAGTGGGATGAACCGGAGGAAGTGAGCGACAGTAGATTACTCACTTTACCCATTGTAACACTTGACCCTAATTCTTTTCAACGTTGGGCGCGAGTATTGGCGGGTGTGGGAGAGTGTCGGACGCCGGGACGGGTGTTTGAACTGGCTTTTGTGGGGGAAATGGCAGATGAACCCGTTTCAACGCCTGTACGAACTGCTAAACAACGGGTAGAATTGTTTCGGGCGACGGCTTCGCGGACGGCGAGACAGTTGGCGGGGTTGATGGCGGCGATACCTGTCAGTTTACCTGTTATTGATTTGTTGCGGGATGAATTTCTACCGGATGCACAACAGGATCATGTGGCGGAAGTGTTGCTGAGTGGTTTGTTGCGGCGTTGTGATGCGGATGAAAGTGAGGTTTGTCAGTACGAGTTTTTTGAGGGGGTGCGGGATTTGTTAATTGATGGGGTTCCGATTGGCAAGACAACGGCGATTTTAGATCGTCTTTCTGAAATTATAGCACAAAAAGCCGGACGAACGATTAATAGTTTTGAAGCTTTGTTAACGGTTTTAGAAGAGTCTGAAAATGCTTTGGGGGAGTCGGCGTTACCGTTTGCAAGTGTTGGTGTGGATGTGTTGCGGCGTTTGGGGGGAAATTATCAAGAATTAGCCGAACGTTATGGGCGTCGGGAATTGTCTTCCGTTGTGGAAACGGCAACTCAAACGGTTGATTTTCTGTTAGAAGAACGGGAATACGAAGTTGCTAAAGTTGTTAATTTTCCCCCCTTGCAAACCTTCGAGTACGAATTTGAAACGGCAACTATTAGCCGTGAAAATGAAGAATGGGTTGTTCATCGTAGTCGTTCTTCTGCTTGTGGTTACACTGAACTTCTTAACGATGAAATTGGTTTGGAGATGGTTTTAATACCCGGTGGAACGTTTGTAATGGGCGCACCCGAAGATGAACCCGAAAGCCGAGAAAATGAACGACCCCAACACGAAGTTACAATTCAACCGTTTTTTTTAGGGCTATATACTGTTACACAAGCGCAGTGGCGAATTGTCGCGAGTTATCCGCAAATTGAGCGAGAATTAAACCCAAACCCGTCTCAGTTTAAAGGAGATAACCGTCCTGTTGAAAACGTCAGTTGGGAAGATGCTACAGAGTTTTGTAGGCGACTATCGACAAAAACCGGACGAGAATATAAATTACCCAGTGAAGCCCAATGGGAATATGCTTGTCGGGCGGGAACAAAAACCCCATTTCATTTTGGAGAAACAATAACAACAGACTTGGCGAATTATAGGGGAACTGATGATGATCAAGATAGTCAATTGTCAGGTTCTTATGGTAGGGAAAATAAAGGAAAGTACCGAAAACAAACCACCGATGTTGGCAGTTTTCCGCCCAATAACTTTGGGTTGCATGATATGCACGGGAATGTCTGGGAATGGTGCGAAGATGATTATCACATGAACTACGAGGGTGCGCCGACCGATGGAAGTGTCTGGATAGAGGATGATGGAAGTATCTGGACAGATAAATATCGTAGAGATCCTGGTTGGGTATTGCGGGGTGGCTCATGGGACAGTTATCCCTGGAAGTGTCGTTCTGCCCATCGCAGCTTTAGTCATCGACGCAACGACCGTGACGACTTTATTGGTTTTCGTGTGGTGTGCGTGATGCCATCAATGTAGCGTTTGGTGAAAGTTTCTATTATGTCCAATGACACAAATGAAAAACGCATCATTATCACCCGTTACAAACGCACGGGTCAGTATTTCATTGAAAATTTGGGAGATGGGGTTGGTTTGGATATGGTACTCATTCCCGGTGGTACGTTTTTAATGGGGTCGCCAGAAGACGAACCCGAAAGTCGAGATAACGAACGACCCCAACACGAAGTTACAATTCAACCGTTTTTTTTTGGGCGATATACTGTTACTCAGGCGCAGTGGCGGGTTGTCGCAAATTATCCACAAATTGAGCGAGAATTAAACCCAGATCCTTCTCAGTTTAAAGGAGATAAACGTCCGGTTGAAAACGTCAATTGGGAGAATGCAATTGAGTTTTGTAAAAGATTATCACACAATACCAGACGAGAATATAAACTGCCCAGTGAATCACAATGGGAATATGCTTGTCGGGCAGGAACAAAAACACCATTTCACTTTGGAGAAACCATCACTACAGATTTGGCGAACTATAGGGGAACTGATAATCGAGATGGTCAATTATCAGGTTCTTATGGTAGGGGAAATAAGGGAAAGTACCGAAAACAAACCACAGAAGTCGGCAGTTTTCCGCCCAATAATTTCGGGTTGCACGATATGCACGGCAATGTCTGGGAATGGTGTGAGGATCATTATCATAATAGCTATCTCCAAGTGCCGACCGATGGCACAGCTTGGATAGATGAAAACCGTAAAACTGCTGGGCGAGTGCTGCGGGGTGGCTCATGGAACTATCATCCAGGATATTGCCGTTCTGCCTTTCGTCTCCTCAATTTTCCGCTCGAAAACCACCGCTATTTCTATGTTGGTTTTCGGGTTTTGTTTGTACCACCATTGGCGTAGTTTTGTAAAGTTGACTATTCGCGTATAGTTTTGTTCGCCATTTTGAGTTACTCAGCAATCTGTTTCTACTGTTGATATCGTTGTTTTTGAGCGCTCCAATATTTGCCAATTGCTTCGCTCAATCCTATTGCCCGTTCGTACTCTATCGGGTTGTTAGTAAAACCAAGGATCAATCAATAATAAAGCAGGGGAGAATTTCTTCATCGGTTGCGGCAGCTTGTGCGACAATATCATTATCCGTTAATCGAATGGAAATCATAGTGGCTAGAGGTCGTAATGGTCGAGTGGGGAGTTGTCAGGTTAAGTTTGATGAGACAACGGGGCGTTTTGAGGATTTATAATTCTCCTTTAATGGTTCATTGGCTGGTTCATAGGATTTTCATCGTTCCGCCTGCCGACCGACCTTGAATCGAAACTTGCCTGATAGCCCATTCCACGCCATCTTATAACTAGAGTTTAGACTATGTATTGATTTTTAAATCAATAAAAGAGGACAAGTCCTTTGGGAATAATTAGTTGCTCGACCGTGTTTTACTGAATCTTCATATTAATAACCTTATAAATTTACATTAGTAGATTGTTTTTTAAAGTTATATTATCTAGAATATTATTTATTGAAACTTTATGTTTTTCTATATAGAATTATGTCTTCTAAAGATCTTAAACCTAAATATTACGGTAATAATAATCCAACGGTAAACGACCTTAGCAATCTAGAAAAAGCCTTTATTGGTGGAGGAAGTGCGGGTTTACTCAAAGCTTTAACAGAAGAAATAGAAAAGCTCGATAAGAATTTACCAAAATTAACATTAAAATTTTTAGTGAGAATACCGGGGATTGACAACTTGGTAGCGAGAGAAATTGAAATCGCTTTAGATCCGAATACAAAAAGATATACGGTAGGAGAATTTATAGCAGATACGGTTGTTACTGCGGGAGTTCCTTTATTAATTGCAAGCAGCCTGGGAATTGGGACAACGGTATTAGGTGTTGCGGCAGTTGGAACGGCGACATCTCTCGTTTGGAGTGAAATAAAAGATGCGGGTTCCGATTTGTTGGACATTATCCTAGATACTGTAGAAACCGATATTCAAATTTTAAACAAAAATCAAGAAGTAATTGGTGGAGCTTTATTTGAAGACGGATTAGATGAAGAAGATGAACTAGAGGCTATTGATCTGATTTTAGGTCGTAGTATTATTAATGATTTTGACGACCCATCGAGATTCCCCGATATAGTTGTCGGAGAAAACTTTCTCCGTATTGTGAGGGACAATAGTTTAACAAATGGAGAGGATATTATCTATAAAATTTATGACGGGGATCTCGTAGATATAATCAGTAATGAGTTCAAGATTTCTCAAGAAGAACTATTGAGTTTGGGAACAGAAGACTCTCCAAACACAAACGATCAGATATATTTTTATTTCCAATCAAATACACCCTCGTATGTTTTCACGTCTCAGGAAAATCGGTTTTTTGTTCCTTTACCAGATATAAATGGCGGAACAAACGTAAGAGGATTTCACCCAGGAAATATTATATACGGAACCGAAAACGCCGAGGTTTTAGATGTTTTTAAAGACAAAAATAGAGATCCAGACGTTGTGACTGAAGATGCGCTGATTCTGGGTTTAGAAGGGGACGATACTCTCAAAGGAAATCTATATAAAGATTTTATATTTGGGGGAAAAGGCGATGACAAAATCGATGGAGACGGGGGAGAAGATACAGCATTTTTTTCGGATAACTTTGCCAACTATGACTATTCAATTTCAGAAGATGGAACTATAACTTTTACTCATTCAAGGGGAACACAGGCAGATGGCACTGATACTTTAAAAAATATTGAGTTTGCTCAATTTGCAGACCAAATTGTATCTTTACCCCTGGACGAGCCGGAACCCGAACCCGAAGAGGGAAGTATTACTTTTCAATTTAAAACAACTCTCAATCGTTCTTCGCCTTCTACTACAATCGGTGTGAGTGTGAATCGTGTTATTTCTTCACTTAAATATCAAGATTTTCTGGATGAAACATATGAATTTTTTGGTGAAAATCCTCAAATAGAATTGACATACACTGTCGATGCTGAGAACAAAATAAGAGAACAAAGACAGCAAGGATTGAATTGGACAAATCAACTATCATCGCTGTACGATTCAATCACTGGAACTTTGAGCATAAATGGTGAAAGCATATTTTTGAGCAATGGTGAACTTAGAATGTACACTGGTAAACGAGTCCACAATGATCGTTATCAATTAACATTTCTAGATTCTGACGGAACATTATTTGGCCGTAACAATTGGTCTGTATCTCTAGGAATTTCAGACGTTAACAGTTTAAATCCGGACGGTAGTATTAGTATAGGAGAAGGACAAAGTTTTATCGATTACAAAAACGCATTTACACTGACAGAATTTAACGAGTCAAAAAGAAATTTTGGTTTGCATATTTACGGCTCAACCAAGGAATCAGGTGTTTCTTCTGACTCAATCTCACTCGGGTACGATATGTATATAAGAGTTATTCATACCTTGGATGAAGAAAAAACGCCTTTTACCCTTGAAGTTGTTAACGAAAATTTTACAGATCCTGAACCGGAACCAGAAACCGATTCAGAACCCGAACCAACACTCGATCCTGAACCGGAACCAGAAACCGATTCAGAACCCGAACCAACACCTGAACCAACACCCGACCCAATACCCGAACCAACACCCGACCCAATACCCGAACCAACACCCGACCCAATACCCGAACCAACACCTGAACCAACGCCCGACCCAATACCCGACCCAATACCCGAACCCGAAAATACGGTGCCAGTTGCCGATGATGATGAATATACTACAGATTTTGAATCTCCTATGTTCGTTGATGCAGATTTGGGGGTTCTCGATGGGGATAGCGATGCAGACGGAGATGCGTTAACGGTCAGCTTGGAGAGTCCACCCGAAAACGGCAGCCTAGAACTCAACGCCGACGGTTCCTTCAGCTACACACCGAACGCCGGGTTTAGCGGAAAAGACAGCTTCACCTACACGGCTAACGATGGGGAAGACAGAACGAACGTTGCCACCGTTACCGTGAGCGTGAATGCACCTACCGAACCCGAACCCAAAATCGAACCCGAAATCGAACCCGAACCCGAACCCGAAACAACTGAAAATACAAATTTAGAATTAGATTCAATTTTAGTTTTAGAACCCGGAGCCGAAATTCAGCCGATTCCACCGACTCGGATTAACCCTTCAATTTTCAGGGGTAGCGAGGGAGACGATTTTCAATTAGGTGACGATGAAAAAAGCGATAACATGATGGGATTCAATGGAGAAGACAGTCTATTTGGACTGGGATCGGGAGATAATATTTACGGGCAGGATGGGAACGATTTTTTAGTGGGAAATGAGGGCGAAGATTATCTCGAAGGGGGAACCGGAGACGATCAGATATTTGGGGGTAAAGATAACGATACACTGCGAGGTCAAGCTGGAGATGATCGGATGTTTGGTGATTTGGGGTCAGATTGGCTTTATGGTGAAGCAGATGACGATCAATTATTTGGTAATGAAGGGAATGACCAGTTAAGAGGGGGAGAGGGTAATGATTCGGTTTATGGTGGACAGGGTAATGATACTGTTGAAGGAGAAAAGGGTAATGATATCATTTGGGGCGATCTTGGAAATGATATTCTGATTGGGGTTGACCCAAATCAAACTAATGCTGGAACTGATGAAATTGATACCTTGAATGGCGGAGAAGGCTTGGATACCTTTGTGTTGGGAGACACACTTCAGTCTTATTACACGGATATTGGTCATGCGGTGATTGCAGACTTTAACTCTGGTGAGGATGTAATTCAATTGCATGGGGATATTGCGGACTATATATTGGGCGACTCCGACAATATCCTTTCGAGTGGAACAGCTATTTTCCGTCAGGTGAATGGAGAAAATCAACTGATTGCGGTAGTACGCGGAATTTCTAACTTGAGTTTAGATACGAATGATTTCGTCATTGTCTAACCGTTATCAGCTTTTCTAAAACTTGTCCCCCTGTCCATCCAAACGATGACGAAATGTATGACAACTTGCTTGCTTGTTAATTCCTGCTATCTTCACTGCCTGTTTAAGAGCCAATACAGTGAGTTAAGTATTTTTGACTGTATCTATGAAGTATAGAAGCTCTATGCTTACATTATCACTCTAATGTATGTTGTATAAAATTGCTTTGGCTTGGAGTATTTCCATCCACAAAAGTCAGGGTAGCGAATATCCGGTGGTAATTCTTCCTTTATTTATGCAGCACTATCTGATGCTGAATCGGAACCTGCTTTACACCGGACTGACCCGGGCGAAGAAATTGGCGATCGTGGTTGGAAGCGCTTAAAGCCATATCCATTGCCGTTCGCAACGAAGGTCAGCGACGTTATACGAAACTGCAAGAGAAACTTGTTGAACTTCGGTGTAGAACTGACAAGACGAAACTCCCACTTAATTAGCATCAGGGATAGCGATCGCCAAGAAATCCTTTGGTAAATAGCAGGTGAACTTCTTCGCGGATCTAAATTTTAGCCTGCCCGTATCTATGTATTTTCACACTACAATAGAGACAATAACAAAGGTGTAAAACAGCCGATTGCGTTGTCGAGCTTACAGATCATAATAGACTCCAATTTTATCTCTACATGAATCAAAAGCATAATCCCCACCCCATTAAATTTGAAACCGCAACCGTCAGCCGAGAACATGAGGAGTGGGTCATCCACCGCCGTTGTCTTGAGACTTGGGGCTACACTGAACCCCTCAATGATGAAATATCCACATTTTCCTTCCCATTCTCCCGGCTTCTACCTCGTTGGCTTTCGTGTGGTGTGCATTCGGGGACTGTGATAACAGCTTTTTGCCGGATTTGAGAAAGGTCACTATTGTATTATCCCATCGGCTCGCTCAAACGCTCGGAGGCCAGCTACGAAATGAACCGTCGAAATTCCAACTCTTCGGTAACTTCGGAGGCTCGATCAAAAAGCCTTGCAAGCTCTGATCATCAACTTCCCAACTGAATTGGTAGGGAGGAAAAGATCCACTGAGGTGAAGATACACAGCCGATTCTGTCCAATATAGCTTCAAGAGTAGAGCCTCATATTTAGCCAGCCACTCATTCCATTCCCATTCAATTGCTTTGTAGCGTCCACCAAAGTAAATAATGCTGCCGAGATAGCCACCCCTGACCCCATCTGCCCCTGAGAAGCTAAACATTCCGTGATTTAGAGGGGGCCAGCTATCTAGTTTGGGTAATTCACCAATGACTTTCCGGTTCCAGCGACGTATAAAGCGATTCTTTGATGTACTACCGAACCACATCTCGCTAATATAGCCAATCAAAACAGTCTCAGTACCCATAAGACTTTTACAAAACAATCAATAAAAATTCCCGGCTTTTATGGTATCGAAGTTTAGACTGTACCTTCAAAACATCTCGAAATTTTATGTTAACCTTGAAGATAGGGGAAAAACAAAACTCTCTTTGGGTTCAATTTTCCGATTTTAGATACTCAAACTCATCGGTCAAGCTTGAACGCAACTAAACGATAGAGTTCCATCCGATCTAAAATCCCCAACCCGAAGTAGACAAAGCGTGGCTGCTGAATCCCTATCCAAATCTCAGATCTTCAACCTTTGAGACAGATTTTCATCAATCTGTTGGATAGATTTATGCAGCATCCGAAAAAACAAGAACGACTTTTTAAGGCATTATCCCGTCAAGGATTAACTGTCAGCTACAGCAATAATATTTACTCCATCCGTCTTTCTAACGCTCCCGATGCGACCGTCGCAGAAGTGTTACTCCCAGAGAGTTTACCCATTGAAGGAAAGGCGTTCAAACAGTTAGCCAACTTAGCCAACATTCGTCATCCCGTTCAAGGTCATGTCACAAACGCCTGTGCAACACCTGACTTTCATCCCGGTGATAGTGATGTTGCTATCGGTTCTATCGTGAAAACAGAAGGAATGTTAATTCCTGCGGCTGTTGGTTCCGATATTAACTGTGGAATGCGACTGCACGTTGTTGACTTATCTGTTGAAGATTTTACTCGAAAACGCGATCGTTTTATTGAGTTGATGAAGGGTGATTATTTTGAAGGAACCCGAGATGTCACCATGACCGCTAAAACCGCTCAAGCTCTATTTTGTCATGGAATTTTGGGTTGGTTAGAACATAACAGTCAAAAACCCCTTGGAAGTGTCACCCAGTCCAATTTTGAGCAACTGTGGTCAGAAACAGAACAAGTTTATCATTTGGGTTCGTTACCCGGAAGTTTGCGTTGGGCGCCGCCGGATTTAATTCCCGAGGTCGGATGGGTGCGAGACGGGGATTTAGCAACCATTGGCGGGGGGAATCATTTTGTAGAAATTCAACGGGTTGATGCCATTTTAGACCGGGCTACCGCCTACACTTGGGGCGTTCGCGAAGGACAACTGGCGTTTATGATTCACTCCGGTTCGCGCACGGTGGGGAAATATATTGGCCGTTTGTGGCGAGAAAAGGCTCAACAAGCTTGGCCTGATGGTTTGGCTTATCCAACCGGACGACTGTTTCCGCTTTCGTGTTCAACGCCGGAATTAGTAGCAAGTTATTTGCAAGCCGAAGCCACCGCAGCCAATTATGGTTTTGTTAACCGTTTGCTGTTGGCGGAACTATTACGATTGCGGTTGAGAGAGGTTTATGGGGACTTGGAAGCGCGATTAATTTGTGATTTACCTCATAATTTGACGTTTCCCGACGGTAAGGGTTGGATTATTCGTAAGGGTGCGAGTCCGGCTGAATTGGGACAACCTGTGGTAATTCCGGGTTCGATGGGTACGCCCTCTTATTTAATGCGGGGTTTGGGTAATGGGCAATTTTTGGCTTCTGCTTCTCACGGTGCGGGACGAATACACTCTCGGTTTTCTTTATCCCGTTTGGGTGCAACGTTGAGTGAGGTGGAATTGGGGTTAACGGGGGTTGATTGTATTACTCCAAGAGTTCATCGTCGCATTGAAGAAGCGCCTCTGGCTTATAAACCTATTCAACCTGTTATCTCGGCTCAAGTTGAAGCGGGAATGGTTCAAGAGGTGGCGAGACTTCAACCGATTCTGACGTTTAAAGCTTAAGGAATATTATTCGACTGATGTGTTTAGTCTGTGGAGTAAAAAGCAAACAATGCGCCTATTACCTAATACAAGTTTGACGATTAGAAGCTAAAAAACACTATTATAACTGGTTGAGAAATAGGGAGCGAAAATTATGGCTCCCGACTTATTTCGACAAGGTTTTTCTGGGAATTAACCTCCCTATGTTGGTCAAATTTCCCCTAGAGGATTTAAGATTCGTCGCTTTCGGTTTAATTCAAGTGGTTGGATATTGGATAGAGCATTGTGTTTACCTGATATTCAGGGAAAGTTTGAGTCGGATGGGAATCAAGTTATTGTTCTTATGACGATTAGATTGGCTGTGGGTGTAATTGCGTTTTTAGTGTTTTGTTTTTTAGTCTGTTATGGTCTAACAGTTGTCATGTTTTGGTCTGCGGTTTCGTTGGAAAACGGGTTTTCCTCTGATTGAATCTTTGGGATTTTTGGGATTTCCGGTCTGGGTGTTCTTTGTAATTTTGCAAGTTTTTCGAGAGCAAACGGCTCGAATTCAGCAAGAGTTAACACAAATCATTCTAGAAGACACTTAAAAGTTCTGGGGAGACAAGCCACTCCCCAAAATAAAAGGGAATTTATTCAACAAATCAAGGGAATTTTATTGAGCTAAAATTCCTTCACGTTTCGATAAACCGCTCACCAACCCTCAGATTTGCTCCCCGAATTTCTATCAGATTTTTGTGCGGTTGACACCCTTGTTCAAGCTGAATATTTTTTGTTTTACTCGTTTTGATTGAGGGTTTCAACGGGTTGATTGTCAAACCAATTTAATTGCTGACCAATACCTAATCCCATTAAGGGAACAGCAATAGTATAGCCGGCTTTCTCAAGATGGGGACAGAGATACTGTCGATATTTTTTCCCGGCTAAAATAATGACTTTCCCTCGCTCTGGAAATCTCCGACAGATGTGATTAAAAACATCCTCTGCCCATTCGTATCGAACTTGAGTGGGCATTTGATTTAGGGTTTGGTCGTAAGGCTCTACAAGCTTTTCTGGCTCCAACAAACCGTATTTAGCAGAAAGAATGTACCATTGCCAACCTTGAGATTCGACATAAGCTTTGGCTTTCTTAAACCAGGGCGAACAGTACAAATCTTTGGCAACAGAAGTCCGCTCCTGCTTTTTGGCAACGCAGGACACCAATGCAATAGATTTCATCAGCTTCCGAACTGTTTGAGGGGAATAGTTTCAGTGATGAGCAAATGGGAACCAATCAGATCATTTTCCAATTCGAGGCGTTGATTTTCAAGCCAGGTATTATTGGAGATCCAGGCGCACTCTAAGAGTGTCGTGATTGATGCGGTAGCGTCACTGGCGGAACCTATCACTAATCTAGAGTTAAACTGCTGCAACTTTCGAGCATGATTTTGAAGTCGAGCTTGAATTCTACCCTGTCCGATATAAACCAATTTGGATTGATTCTCCATACGGATTCGGTAGAGTCCAAGCGCATCTGGCGTTAAATAATTTTGTGCTTCTGATAGGGGATACCACTCTGACCATTGATGTCCGCACCAATTTGGACTGCACGGCTCATCTAAAATTGTACCGACCGGGGCAATGCCAGGTTTATGGTTATCACTGTACTGATTGGACTTCCCTCCTCGAAAACGTTTACCCACTTCCACTAACTTCTGAGTATTGGAAGAAGAAATAATTTGACATACTCCCCATTTCTAAAGAAAGGGGATTCTCCAAGCCTCACGGCTTTGGATTACTGATTCATTGACAACCCTTACAGCAAGCTAGTTTCCTAACCTACTCCAGAGGGGTGAGTCTCCCCAGTCGTTCATCCCATTTCAGAGATAGTTTCGGTATGCCCTACCGTACTTGAGAAAAAAATGCTTTGTTCTCTGTACTTGGTGCTTTAAGGTTTTATATGGCCAAAGCATTTCTTGCAAGAACCCCATACCTTAAGTTTTCAAGGTTAATTGCATCGATTAGATGCTGGGTTTTTCAACTGGTTGAATACCCTGCCAGTAGAGTTATTATAGCATTAGAAAGAGCCTTATATCCCCATACCTGAAGGTAGGGGCGTGTGCGGCAATTTTTGGTAACCTTCAGAGATTCGACCAAAGTTAACTGTTGGGGACGCTTGATGCTGCTGTCGATATAAAGCGATCGCACTTTGCTTCCAATCCCAGACGGTATGCGTCTGATTCTTCTACAGGTAAAGTTGACACTTCAAATTCGCAGCCCAAGCGATCGCGCAAAGCCCAGAGTGCTGGCCCCGCCGTATGGGGATCTCGGTAGGGCATTTCCGGCTTGTAAACATAGTTCAACTCGGATAGGCGTTTTCTTAAATTCCTGTTACCCTTACCCGTCTGACCGATATAATCCAGGTCGCTTCTGCCAATTCTGCGGATTCGATAAATCCCCCGAACATTCGGAATGCGTTTGTCTTTCCAGCAATCTTTTAACGGTTGCCATTGGAACCAAGTGAAAATCTTGTCGGGTTCAAGCATTTTTTTATGGGTTCATTGCAGAAATTCTAAATCTTACTGAGGTTAAAGAGATCTAACAAAGGATTTCCAACGATCTACTTTGTCTCCGGTAATATCCAAGATGGGAATAGGTATAGAATTCCAAAAAGTTTAGTTGCTGCTTAGTTTTTTCTATCTCTAGATGTTTTTCCTTTAATACAGTCAGCCCTTTAACTGAATATTTTACAGTTAAGTTTTAGATAAAACAGGCGGACGGGGTGGAGTTGGTGGCTTTAACTGACTGTCTGAAACCTTAGATTTGCTGCTATTTTGGGAGAGCATCGCTTCTACCAGCCCCCGTTTAAACTGCTCTATTTTTTCTTTATTTCGATTAAACACCACTAAATTCGCCCGACTGGTATAGATAATTAACCATCGCTGCTTGACCACAAAAGCCAACACAATAAAAACAATTCCTATCATTATCCCTAACGTAATAACTCCAATCCAAAACAACCACCAAGTACAACCTTCTCCGGTTTCTATCGTTCGCACATCTTGAACGGGTGTTAGGGTTTCTGATTCTTCTAACCCAAAAAAGGATTGAGTTTTTGTTTTCAAGAAATCATCAACTAATTGGAGGCTACAACTTCCCTGTATTGGTAAAACGGTCAGTCCCACAACTTTACCGGGAATGCCGTTAATTTGTGTTGTGAAGTTGGTATTTCTTTTCATGGTTCTCCGTTAAAATAGAGGATAATGTCCGGCGAACAAGTTATCATCAGAAGCCTATCATTGAACTTCCTTTGTGTGATCACCTATCAAGCGTTGAGAAAATTGTGCGATCGCTATCGGGGCTAGTTTTTGTTGATTGTAAGTAGGACTTGATTGGCGAGTCGGTTGTTAGTTGATTCAGCATCACCTTTGACTAAGCCCGACTCAGAATTTATTCTTATTTCCAGAATATCCCGAAAATCCCCTGAAGTAAATCAGTGAGATTACGGATATTTTATCGAAAGTTAATCGTTATATACTTCAAGTTTTTTTGATTTAATAGCTTTCTGAAAATCTCTAAGTTTTTGATGAAAACTTCTTTGCTTTTTCTAAATTTACCCCCAGACTGAGTTTGAGTAAAATCCGTTTGATTTAAGACTTTCAAAAAAGAATATCCCGACCCTCAAATCTTACCTGTCATTAGGATCGGTATTTACGGAGTAGTCCCCGGCTGAGTGTCTACGGTATTACTCGCAAGTCGGCTGAAAAAGTAGAAACATCGCTATTGTCTTCTATCAAGTCAACCTTATATACAATCAAGCTTTTCAGCTTTTCCTATTCCCAAATATTGATTAATCTTTTTGCACCCGAACTCAGGAGAGCCTAGCCTATTAGAGTTAGGGCTGTAATCTCGGTAATTTTACTGAGAAAGTTGGGATTTTGATACTAAGAAAAAGCTTAAAAGTTCCGTAATTCTCCCGTAGCTATCTAAGGTTTGTCCGCTTATTGTTGAATATAGAGATTACAAATAAAGCCATGCCAGTTGCCACCACCATCGAGATTTCAACGTTAATCCGCACTCTAAGACAGCGTTTAGGTTTGTCCCAAAGACAATTCGGAGAACAGTTGGGCGTTGTCTTTCAAACTGTTAATAACTGGGAAAACGGGCGCACCCACCCAACCCGCATGGCTTTGATGGTAATTCAACGACAGTTGGAAGAAATGGGTGAGGAAGGTAAGGATTTGTTAAAACAATATCGGGTCTTGGCAACTTTTGGTGATCCGCAAAAATAGCGATCGCAAAGAGAACAAACAATTGACGTGGTAGTGTCACGCAGGTCAAGCCAGTCGCAAAATTAAGGAGATTGCAATGCACGCGCACTTCGACACAGGCGATCTCGCGATCGCAACGACCGGAGAGACGTTTGCCTATGACTCGCGCCCTGAGTCTCGACACGAGCGCCACATGAACTTGAAAAGAACGTTACAGAAAGTGATTTTTAAACATTCCTATAATCAGGTATCCTTGATGACAGTGCCAAAATATAACATTGAAAGAAATAATTCCAAGTTTACTACCGAGTAAAAGAATTCTCCAATTAAATAATTGGGAGTTAGACGAGGACCGAACTCACATTACAGTTTATGCTACCTCAATACAAAATTTGGTTAGATGTCCGGTTTGTTCGGTACTCAGTCATCGGGTTCACAGTCAGTACAAACGAAAATTGAGTGATTTGTCTTGGGCAAATTTCCAAGTAACATTGCAACTAAATGTGCGAAAATTTTTCTGTAATAATCCCGGCTGTCAACGACGAATATTTGCTGAAAGAATTACAGATGTAGCGGCTGCCTGGGCAAGAAAAACGCAACGACTGACTCAACAGTTAACAGCTATCGGTTTAGCCTTAGCCGGAAATGCTGGTGTCAGATTAAGTAAATATTTCGGTTTCCAAGTTAGCCGCAATACTCTGTTAAACTTGGTGCGTAGAATTCCCTTGGCTCCGATTCAAACGCCTCGAATTCTGGGAGTAGATGACTTTGCCTTCCGCAAGCGTCATACTTACGGCACGATATTAGTTAACTTAGAAAAAAGTCAATCAATAGCTCTATTAAAAAACCGTGAAGCCGAAACTTTAGCTGAGTGGTTTGTTCTAGTGAGATAGTTTTAGGGGGGACTATTACTGTTGTCTAGCCTTGTAGGTCAGTATTCGATCGCAGTGGAAGCGATCGCCAAATCCAAACTTGCAACGAAAAACCCGCGCACCGGGTTTCTATTATTGTTGGCGTCATTCGCATGAAAATCGAGGCATCTTCAAAAAAGAGGGATAGAGTAGAAAAATAACCTCTAATCTGAATTTTGTTAATGTCTGTCTTCCTTCGCAAACTTTGTGCTTTAGTTGGTGATCGCCATCTCTGTAACAGCCTCGATTGTTTGAAAACCTCGTCGGGACAAGCGGCGCTGTTTTGGTGGGAACAAAATCAACAGAAGCTAGAAGCGATCGCCAGTTCCTCAGATCGGGTCAATTTGGAACGAGGAAGCTCAACAGAACGACAAACTAAAGAACAGATCATTAAACATCCCATCAGCGCTCAACAGCAAAAAATTAAAACTCCAGAAAACAGAGCGATCGCTTTTCCCCAATGGGTTCAACAGGAACAAGACGCTCAAAAAGTTTTTTGGTGGCTGTGGCGTATGATGCCCGAACTGAGGCGACAACACCATCCGGACGCTCTACTCGACCCCCAACACTACATTTTACCCGACTGTCCAATTCATAGCTATCGCGCCACAGTCTCAGCGATCGCCGGAGCGGTAGACTTTGATGAACGGGGGATTGTCACTCAATACCCTTACTTGCTGCTGTTTACCTTTTCCCCCATTCAGGACTTTATCAAAGCCTCCCGCAAATTTCTAGACTTTTGGGCGGGGTCATACTTGCTACACTATCTCAGTGCCAAACTCTGTTGGTTCGTGGCTGAAACCTACGGTGCAGATGCGGTGATTACCCCCTCTCTCTGGGGACAAGAAATCATCGACGCACTCTTACTTAAAACCTATCCGATTTTTGGAGAACGCTTTCAAAAACTCAGCCCCGATAAAAACGACCCCATCAGTCGCTTTAATCAGCGTTTGAGTACCACCTTAGCAACCGCAGGCTTTCCCAATACGATAACCATCTTAGTTGGAAGCTCCGAAACAGCACAACAACTCGGAGAAACTTTGTGTGAAAAATTGCGGTCTGAATGGAGTGCGATCGCCGATAAAATTAGAGAAGGAATTCCCGATCATCCCATACCCGAACTTAGACAAGGAATTCGCGATCGTACCATCGCATTTCTGCAAAACCCCCAAAATCATAACCAGATTGAAGAATTGCTGAAAGAATTTGCCCAGTCGGGAGGTCACGACAAACAAAACCGACATGATCTTGAAAACTGGAAGCGAAAAAGCTGCTGGGAATGGCGGGGATTATGGAATGCTCAAATTAACCAAACTTGGCAACCCTACTGGACGGCTGTTCCGTTGGGCGACCCGAATACTTCTCTAATGATTGAGAAAAATGATGACGATCAATTGAGCGAAGACTGGATCAAAAAACAAGAAAAAGTGGCTCAAACTCGCGTGATCAATCCCCCTCCCACAACGGCGGAAAAAATGCTCTACACAACCCTCAATAATGGGACTTGGTGGGGGTCAATTCAAGCTCGATGCGGTCAAGCCATTCAAGCCATTAAAAATACTAGAACTTGGGCAATTCCCATTTCTCCGGGTGTTCGTTCTACATTATCGGGACAACTGAGCGCCCTACATCCTCAATTTCGATATTCTGGAAACTTCCGGGAAGGATACGGTTTACCCATCGAGTCGATGCGATTATTTTGGCGATTAATAGCAGAAGTTTATCCAGGATTATTTGACGGTTCGGAAATGCTGAACGCCCTGGAATTAACGAAGCGCATGGCTTGGCTTTACGGCGGCGTGGGGGAATCTTTAGGAATTGATTTTAGCAATTTAGAAAATGAAGAAATTGACTACGCCCAATTGATTCGCTTTCCCAATCTCAGTTCCGTTGCTTCGGCCCGATTTGCTTACCAAGACTGGCAGCGGTATCAAAATCGCGGTCAGTTGAGTCAATATTGGCATGAATTACAAATTAATATCAAACAACAATTTGGAAAAACCAGCAAAGAATATCAGGATTTTAACGCTCGAACTCGCGGCCGTCCTTACCACATTCCCAAAACAGATACCCGTATTAATCCTCAAAATTTACCGGGGCGAAACTATAACGGCGTGATGTTTTCTAGCAAATGGCTTGCCGAAGACCTGAGCCTAAAAAAAGAACGGATACCCGAGTTGCGAAAGATTGTAGACCTAACTCACTCCGAATGTGGCTTTGGCGATAGTAGTCCAACAGATTGGTCGGTGATGATCTTGGGGGATGGGGATGGTATGGGGCAATATGTTTCCGGTAAAAAACTTCATCCTTACCAACAATATTTAACAGAAACTCATCCCGAAACTTTCATCAATCGCGATCGCTATCCTCACCTCGATGAAAACCAGTATGAGCAGAAAAAACGGGAATTTATTCAAGCCTTTAGAGATGATGAACATTCCCTGCTGAAAACCCGTAAGCGCATGGGACCCGCAACTCATGTGGGTCTAAACCGCGCCCTGCTTGACTTCTCTAACCGTCTAGTTCCCTTTATTACCGAAAAGCGGTTTTGTGGTCGCGTGGTCTACAGTGGCGGAGATGATGTGATGACGGTACTCCCCTTAGAAGATTTACCCGATTATCTGCTCTCTCTGAGAGCCGCTTGGTGTGGTGGCGACGACCCCTATCAACCCCAACCGGGCGATCCGGACTTGAAATTTCAATCTCAGGGCGGTTACTGGCGACCCAGTTCGGATACAAATAATTTTCAAGGCTTACCAGACCGAGCGCTGTTTACCATGGGAGAAGGGGCGACGATGAGCCTGGGTATTGCGATCGTCCATAAAAGTGTTCCCCTCCCGGCAGCCCTGGAAGCCCTTTGGGAAGCAGAATCCGACCGGGCTAAAGAATTATCCGGCTGCGGGCTGATGTCTCTCGATATGTACCTCGATTTGTTGCGGGGACTGACCGAATGGCGATCGCTGTCTTTGATGCAATTTGTCCTGTCTCAAATTTTCCGTTTATCCCGTCTTCCCAAAAAAAACGGCCTGTGCTTTCGAGTTCTCTACAGTTCGGGAAACTGCCTGGAAGCTCTGATCAAAGGAGAATTGTACCCCGGTTGGCGAGATTGGATCACCACTGAACATCATCAAGCCTTGAGTTCTCTACTCTATCGCCTCGCCGAAGAACTCCCCCGCCATGCGGATTTGACCCCATCTTCTTACCTGATCGCTCAAGCTGCCTATGCGATCGCCGAACGCCGAGACGAAAAAGACTTGGTTCAAGAAAATATCGACAAACTGCTGATCTGGCTCAAATATTGGGAAGATTGGGCGCGATCGGTCCATGTTCAATGGTTAATCGACCGGGAGAAAAACCCCGATACCCCCAAACCGATTGGAATTGACCTTAAGGACTTGAGTAATATTCTGCGTTTTTCGGCGTTTTGGCTCGACAAAATGCAGCAACGCGAACAATGGCATCTCAACTATCAGGAGTTTTAGCATGGATTGGTATAAGATTGACCCCCTAGATGTTCTGCTATTTCGCGAAGCCAAGCCCTTCAGTCCAGGGGAAGGCGCACGGGCTAAAGGACAGTTTCCGCCTATGCCGAGTGTAGTCTTTCAGGCTTTGCGAACGGCAACCTCCACCCCCCAACTCTATCCTGAGTTTTTGGGGGTATTTCTATTAGATGGAGATAATATCCCTTGGTTGCCAACTCCCAAAGATTTGATCCGTGTGCTGCGACCTCCCAAAGATGATTCCCAGGAAACAACAAGTGGGGAGCGACTCACGCGGTTTGTGCCTTGTGAAACTCTGGAGTCGTGGGAGTCAGTCTGTTATCCCCAAGAGAGTTTACCGCCAATGGTTCCGCCTGAACTCAACGGTGGGGAATATGTTTCGGGTTCACCCAAACCCTGGATGAAAGCTTCTGCTTTATGTGCCTACTTGTGTGGAAATTCGGATTTTGCTGCTGATAATTTTACCGATAACCCCTGGAACATTCAGGTTCTCCCCCACACTCACATCGAAGACGGTACCCGACAGGTTCGGGATGAGGAAGGCTTTTTTACTGAAGTCGCTACACGCCTCAAACCGGGGTGGCGTTTGGTTGCGGGGGTGGAGTTGCAGGGTTTGCCGGATGAACCTTTTGTGGTGCGCTTGGGTGGGGAAGGACATCGCGCTATTGTTTCCAAGCTGAAAGCCACTGAAAATGATACTGACGGGGTAGACTGCCTGAATTTACTTTGGAAACGACCATTACCGGATGTTCTCGAACCGGGACTGTTTGCCTATCTCCTCACCCCCGGACTTGCAGAAACGGCAGAACAGGTCTATGGTCTTTATCCCCAGGCTTGGCGGGACTGCTTATTGGGGTGTGTGGGCGATCGCCAATTGTGGTGGGGCGGAGTTGCAAAAAAAAATCGCCGCAAGGTTCGCACAAAAAACGGGTTAGAAGAATTGCCAGAAAAATCCTTTGCTTTGCAACCCCAATATGCTTTTGCTCCCCCCGGAACGGTATATTTATTCAATTCTAAATCTATTCAATTGACCCGTTTACAATCAACTTTCGGTCATTTGCTCCCGGTAACTCAAGATAAACCTTGGTTGGAAACCTTTCGCAAACTTAATTATGGAAAATTACTTTGGGGACGACGATGAATAACAGCTATCTTGTCTATTTGTACCTATTATCACCTTTGCATACTGGAGGAACTTCACAGGAAGGAAATGTTGTCGGTATTGCTCGGGAAACTCATACGGATTTGCCCTATTTGCCTTCTAGTACCATACGCGGACGGTTGCGAGCCAGTGTCGGGCTGAAAGATTATATTGATTTGCAGACGTTAAAGGAGGAAAAACCGGAAGCTTGTATTACTTGAACCAACCGCAAACTCTGTTTCAAGACCAAGAAACTAGCGGTAAAGTTCATCATTGGCGAAAGTTAGGTTATTCAGAATTATTGTGGATTTCTTATCAGGAGAAAAACTAATGACTTACAATTACGCTTACCTTTATTTACTTTCACCTCTCCATACGGGCGGCACAACTCAAGAGGGAAATTTACTCGGAATTGCCCGTGAGTCTCACACCAATTTACCTTATATTCCATCCAGTACAATTCGGGGTCGGATACGCTCTAGTGAGGGAGATACAAGCAAAAGAAATCGACTTTTTGGGACAACTTTGGAAGAATCTTCTCAACTTGAACAGGGAGATATTTGGATCGGTGATGGTTCGCTTCTCTGGCTGCCCGTTCCGTCTTTGAGTCATGGTATTGTGTGGATTAGTTCTCCGATGTTATTGCGGCGTTGGGGACGTTTTCAGGAGAATTTACCGGAGATTCCCGAAGCTTACAGCACCAATTTAGACACCGACAAACCTATTTATTTAAAAGATGCCATTATCAAACCGAATCATTTGCTTGCTTGGAGTGATTGGGAACGTTTTATCTCCGAACATATACAAACTCAAATGATTGAAAGAGTTTTGATTTTGCCTGACCAACACTGTTCAACTTTGATTCAAATGAGTCTGTGGCGACAGGTAAAAATTAAACTCGATGAACACAAATCTGTTGATGGTGGTTTCCGCTATGAAGAAGCGATTCCTCCCGATACGCTGATGTATTTTCCTTGGGGTTTAACAGCAAAAGCTAACGGAACAGCAGAACAGTCCAATTCCGATTTTAAACAGTTAATTCACAGTCACGAACTCTTGCAAATTGGAGGTCAGGAAAGTTTAGGTCGTGGTTTTGTTCAACAGTGGTTAGATTCATAATCAGGAGTAATAATTATGATAGTTTTCGACCCCCGCACAATTGCAACACCCGTTTATAATGCTTTGTCTGGATTGCGTTCACAATATAATGGAAATGATACTCGTCTCAAAGAACAAAAAAGTCAAGCTGTAGAACTTTATACCTATCTTTCCACTTGGGGAATGATGCGGTTAAAAGCTGAAGAAAAAGCTTTGAGTAAAGAGGGAAAAAAAGATGTCGTTCGTCAGTATTTTGAATGTTTACAAACTCTCTCTGATGTTCAAAATTTAGTCGGTGATCAGGGTTTAGAAACACTGAAAAATCTCGGAACTGAAGAATATCTTGGCTTGACTGGTTTGGGTTTGGCATTATCTCAAGAATTTGCGTTCTGGGCTAATGCAATTTATCACGATATTAAAGGAGAGGAATAATCCAATGGTATTTGAGCGTCCTAAGCCTCCCAATCAAGTAAATTCAAAACCGAATCCTACTCAAAAACCGAATCCCACTCAAAGACCGAATACTCAACAAAACCGACCCAATACAGGCGGAAACGCCCCTCGCAGACCCGGAAATGGTGGCGGAAACCGGGGGGGAAATGGTGGCGGTAATGGAGATAATCGCCCTCCGCAGCCCTCTCCCTGGCTAGACTCGGAGAATGAACCCGAACCTGATGATAATGCTAGTTTTGTTGAGTATTTGCGGTGGATGCGATCGCCAGATCATCCTCAAAAAGACGGAACCAAAACTCAAATTTTGCAAATGGCTGAAGACTCAGCTAACTACAATAAACGTCTTAGTCTACTTACAGAAAGAACTAAATTAATAGCGGGAAAAGATAGTTGTTTTCAAGTCAAATGTTCCTGGCGAATTCGGGTTGGCGGACATCGAGGGCCAGAAAGTATTTTGTTACCCGCTTTTGATGCTTTGGGAATGCCTTACATTCCATCTTCAACGCTGCGAGGTGTGGCGAGAACTCAAGCCATTCGAGACATAATGAAGCGGGATAAGATTGAGTGGCAAGAAGCCGAGAAGAAAATAGCACCTTACTTTGGTTCTTTGGAAGCTGAGAAACCCCATCGCAGTGGAAAAGTTATCTTTCTAGATGCTTATCCATTGCCCAATCAAATGGGTTTACAGATGGATATGGCAAACAATATTTGGAATTGGGACAACAATAACGAACTCGAATATAATCCCAATCCAAACCCGTTTTTATCTCTGAGAGAACCCACCTTTTTAATCGGGTTAAAGTTGGCAAGCCACTGTGACGACCCGAAGATTTTACAGCAAGTTCAACGGTGGCTAACAGCAGGGCTACAAGCGGGAATAGGTTCTCAGGTTAATTCGGGTTATGGGGAATTAATTCGGGCGGGTTCTAGTCGTTCTCTTGATGAGTTTTTGCGAGTGGAGTTTTCTTTGGAAGGTCAACTCATTCACGGACGACAAAAATTTACTCAGTGGAATTGGAATGAACGCCGAAACGATTGGCAAATGCGAGGACTAGCTGATGCAGAAGTGCGCCCAATTGCGTTTAAATCAATGTTGCGTTATTGGTTTCGAGCTTTTTCATTAGGTGTTTTGGATGTTAATACTGTTCAAATATGGGAAGCCCAATTATTCGGAGGGATTAATCCTAAAACATTTGGTTGGGTTAGAGTTGATATTCAAGATGGCAAGGTTACTCAACCAGAACCCCGACCAAACTTTAGCGGAAAAGATGATGATTGCGGCGAACAAGTCGGAACGTTAACGTTATCTTATTCTCCCGAAGCACCTGCAAACCAAAATGCACAAATCAAAAAATTATTTGAATCACTGACTTGGATGATGTTTCATTTGGGGGGAATTGGTCAGGGTGCCAGACGTCCGTGTTATTCGAGGCAAAATCGGGAACGCGCTCCCTGGTATCGAGGTTCAACATTTTATATTGATAGCGATGAACAACTTTGGGAACTTCCTGATAATATTCGGGATTTTCAACAAAAGTTTCAGCAAAAGCTAGAACAATTTTATCAGAGTTTATCTCAACTGATCGACAATCCAATTAATTACCGCCAACCTCGAAATATTGGTCAAGTACGCCGGGAACAGTGGACGGAAGCTGTTGATAGCAATTGTAGAATTATCGTCTGTTCGGGAAAAGAAGACTTTGGAAAACCATATCCTTTGGCTGTTTTGCATAGCAAAGACTTAAAAGTAGAAGATAGACGCGGAAATCTTGACTATGATGGCAATCTCTGTGGTCAAGTTTTGGGTAATGTTAAACCCTCTCCCGTTTGGATTGCAGATTTGCGAGATTATCAAGTTGTAACGGTTTTTGGTGCGACTCAGAACCCCCGCCGTGAATACTTAAACCGCCTCCGAAGCAATACAAACAGAAATAGCTATTGGCAAATATGGCCTCTCCAAGAATAGTTTAATCTTCAAGATGCAGTATCTACCAAAGATAGAATTAGTATAAATAATTGGGAGAACATCTTATGGTTCAAGTTTTAGCGGCGAAGGATATTACTTTAGAACAGTTGGAAACTCATTTTCAGCTTGAATATGTTGAGGATGATAACTTCTTTTGGGAATGGCGAATTGATTTACCTGAACTCAATGACTGGGAAGTTCAACTCCTAGAAGAAATTAAAGCAGGTTATTCAAATTTAATCAAACAACCGCCATTACTAGAAAAACCGATTAACTTAACTGTGGTTTCTCCCTTACTATTTATTGGTCGTTTCTATCAATCTCCATTTAACATTCGAGCCGAAAAAAGTGTTGAAATATCCGCAATATCAGAGGATTCTGAATTAATTGTCAAGGGAAATCTAGATACTTTAGTCTTAAAAGATCAAGTTTGGGTGATGGTTATTGAATCTAAACAAGCTAAACTCTCAGTCGAAGCCGGACTTGCTCAAATCTTAGCATATATGCTGGCCAATCCCAATTCTCATCAACCCAGTTTTGGATTAATTACCAACGGGGGAAGTTTTCTATTTCTGAAATTAATTCAAACTGAACACCCGCAATACGCAACGTCTGATTTGTTTGGCATCAACAATCGTCAGAATAATTTGTCTGATGTTCTCAAAGTCTTAAAGAAATTGATTCTAATTTCTCTTGCTTCTGACACTTAACTTTTTTATCTTGATATTCTCAATTTTTGTCATTTATGAAAACAACTTTAGTTGAATTTAATCGCCTCGATACCCTTATTATTACCGTGGGAACCCGTCAGGTTGGGTGGAAGTGTGAGGATGGAATTGTTCGCTGTTTGGGTGCTGATGGCGATCGCGGACTGGTTTAATTTTTCGTCAATCGCATGAAACGCTTGTGCGAATTAGTATCGGTGGTTAAACTGTTAATAACGACGGAGGATGGAAAGGATGACGATTCTGATTGCTAATATTGGTACTTCTGACCTGGCTTTGAAGTTCCATCAACCCCTGAAAAAGATTCAACTAGAAACCTCTGTAAGCGATGAAGATTTAGAACCAGATTATTTTCTTCCTATCGGTTTTGATCGCAATGAACCTAATCTGAAGGAAGCTGAAAGCCAATTGAGTGCGGGGGAATTATTTCTCTGGCAAAACCGCTATCAATTGGTTAAAGAACAGTATTATCAGACGTGGAAAGTTAACACTTTTCGAGAGTTTACACAGTGCTTGCTGGGAAAATATATAGAGACTCCCCAGGAGTTGCACGACTGCATTCGTCCGGGTCGTCTTTGGGGTGTGGTTAAAGAGGCTGTTGAAGCTTCTGTTCGAGATATTTATATTTTTGTAACCGACCAATTTCTAGAGGAGAACGGTGAGAAAAATAAAGGGGCTGATTCCGATACGGTTTATCTTTTTGAGCTTTTAAAGCTTTGGTTTAAGCGGGAGTTTAACAATCAAATCAATCTGCATAAAGTGGTAATTCCTCAAACAATTTCTGCTATTGATCAAGATGGTTTATTAGGAGAATATTACAACTTTTTTAAAGCTTTGGATTCGGATGAGAAGATTTTTATTAGCGTTAAAGGGGGTACGCCCCAAATGCAAACAGCCCTGCGGGTTCAAGCGATTTCTTCTGATATTGCCAATCAAATTTACCTTGAACCTCAACTTTCGATTCAAAAGCTTTTGCAGGGGAAAGCATCGAGTTGTCATCGGGTATCTTACTGGCGCTATCAACGGGTTCAAAAATATCAAACGGTTAAGAAACTATTGGCGCGTTGGGATTTTGACGGGGCGCGAGAAATTTTAACTGGATGGTTAGAAACGTTGGAAACTTTGGAGGCGTCTGGGATTACAGAAATCTCTGAGAGTCGTCATCGATTGACTGTGGTAGTACAAGCTTTAAAAATGTCTATTGCTTATCTGAATTTAGATAGTTACGAGGCTGATAATCAAGCTGATAGCGGATTAGAATTATTGGAGGTTTTGTGTAAAAATGAGCAAGGGTTCATTTTGAATGGTGAACAAAATCCCTTTCGATTGTGTAAAAATTATGAACCTGTTCTGAATCTTTATACTCAATGTTGTCTGTTTTGGAAACTGGGACGCATTGCTGATTTTTTAGGAAGTATGAGTGCTTTTTATGAGGAGATTTTACATCAAACTTTTGAAAAATTAGACGCAATCTCTTATTTTGATAAGACTAAAAATGAAAATGATTGGTTTTTAAAGTTGGATGAGATTCGAGGAACTCAACTGGGGGAAACTTTTCTGAAGATTGAGAAGAAAACAAACACTAAATTTCCCGTAATTTATAAAAATAAAAAGGAAAGCAATTATAAACTACAAGGACGCTGGAGCAAACGCAATTTTGTTCAGGCATTAATTCAAGAGAAAAAGGGAAGTCCAGATCCTTTAGAGAAATTGATCGCATCTCTAAAAAGTCTTGACTATTGGGCTGAACAGCGCAATTTCTTGATTCATGGAGCGAAGGGAATCTCTAAACAACGCATGGAATATGTGCGCTCTGAAGATTTAGAAAATCCAAGGAATCAGAAGATTAAAGATACGGTTCGTGTTTCCTGTTTTCCCACAGAGATTATAGCACAAATGAGTCAAATTTATTGCTGTTTTGTTGAGTTGGTTCCACTTTCTGGCTTTCAAAATGTACAAGATTATCTAATGGTGAATCAGGAAACAGGCGATCCGATTGAACCCTATTATCTTTACTCGGAAATTAAGGAATGGGTTGGGCAAATTTTGGATCACGATCATTGACATCCTCCCCCGCTAATTGCATAGCAATATAACGGGGGATTCCAAAGATCACTCTTTGGGTTTCCTCTTTCCACGAGTTGACTTGCTTAAAGGGATTTCTCCACTTAAGCAGAGGTCAGTCTCTCCGGAGGCGTTAGTTCCGGCGTGACCCGCCGTACTCAATCCTTTTTCTAGTATGTTCCGTGCAGCGTTCCAGTCTCGGTCTTGGGTATGCCCACAATGGGGACAGATATGAGTTCTTGTACTAAGAGTCTTTTTGACGACTTCACCACAATTAGAGCAATTCTGACTGGTGTAGTGGGGTGGAACGGCAATAGTTACCACGCCAAATACTTTGCCAAAATACTCAACCCATTCCCGGAATAATGACCAAGAAGCATCACTAATGGATTTAGCCAAGCGGTGATTCTTCACCATATTCCGCACCTGCAAATCTTCATAGGCCACGAGGTCGTTAGACCTCACCACGCACCTTGCCGTCTTAACAGCAAAGTCTTTACGTTGGCGACTTACTTTGAGGTGCTTGCGTGCAAGTTGATTTCTTAATCTGGCTCTATTTTTAGAGCCTTTTTTAGTTTGAGAAAATCGGCGTTGTAACCGTTTTAAAGACTTTTCGCTTTTGCGAAGGTGTCTAGGGTTGGCAACGGTTTCTCCATTGCTATCGGTGTAGAAGTGGTTCAATCCCACATCAATACCAATAGTTTTACCCGTTGGTTCTCGCCTTTCTACTCGCTCTTGATCAATGCAAAATTGGGCATAGTACCCATCGGCACGACGCACAACTCGCACTCTTTTGAACTGTTTTAACTGGTAGAAGTGTAGATCGCGAGTTCCCCACAACTTAAAGGTTCCTGCTTTAAACCCATCAGTAAAAGTGATGTTTCTTCGGTCAACAGAAAGCTTCCACCCACTGGTTTTGTATTCAACACTTCCGTGAGTTTGTTCTTTTTTAAAGCGTGGGAAGCCTTTCTTACCCTTGACCTTTTTCTTGCAGTTGTCAAAGAACCTAGCAATTGCACTCCACGCTCTTTCAGCACTCGCTTGACGAGCCATTGAGTTGAGTTTTGAGACCCAGGGGAACTCCGTGTTGGAGGCGAGAACGGCGCAGAACTTATTGAGGTCGTAACGCCCAACGCCTTTGTTATCCATCCAGTATCTCAGGCAAGCATTGCGAACGAAACGAGCGGTTCTAATCGCTTCATCAAGCTTTCGATACTGCTCATCGAGTCCCTCAAGTTTGGCTTCAAATACCAGCATTTATGTTCTACACCTCGACATAAGCAATCCTATCACATTGTCAAAAACTCAACTACCCTCCTCCCTCCTGATCGCTTACGCTCAATTTGGGTTAGAGGGTGTCTCGTTTTTCACCCGCAATTCATCTCTCCGTCAAATCGGAGATTATGCCGGGAGTCTTCTTGCGGAGCTTAGATAATCTTGTGGGGGTCTGGCGATCGCTGAAACCCTTATTCTTTCGTTGACCCCCCCGGAAAGCTTTCTCTGTCTGAGTTTGAGCGATTATTTATACCCTATTATTGCAAATATGTCTCAATAATTTGGGTGTTTGCTTGACCCCCACAAATTTGAGTGCTAGAGTACAGTCAGGGCAAGGGTTTTAACCCGGCACTCTTTAAACTTCTCTGAAAGTTAAACGTATGGAAACATTGGTAAGTGTAGAAGAAAAACCATTCCTCTTTTGACTTCTCCTTTAAACTTCTCTGAAAGTTAAACGTATGGAAACAATATTCTTTTTTCTTGTCTTCCTGTCCCAACTCTTTAAACTTCTCTGAAAGTTAAACGTATGGAAACTTTCCACTACCTCCACAAGACGCACAGTACGTAGGAGTCTTTAAACTTCTCTGAAAGTTAAACGTATGGAAACCCGATGAATAATCCTATTCCACCGCAAACAGAGCACTTTAAACTTCTCTGAAAGTTAAACGTATGGAAACCCTCAAATGAGCGGTTGTCGTACTGGTTTTGTTCATCGTTCTTTAAACTTCTCTGAAAGTTAAACGTATGGAAACCTGTGATTTGAATTTCGCTTCCATAAGGAACATTTCTCTTTAAACTTCTCTGAAAGTTAAACGTATGGAAACAGGATGTCATCGCCCGTCAATGCCTTAACAAAATCGTCTCCCTTTAAACTTCTCTGAAAGTTAAACGTATGGAAACCATGTCATTATAGATTTTCTAAACACTTATAAGACTCTTTAAACTTCTCTGAAAGTTAAACGTATGGAAACAATATGAGCAGAATCAATCAAAGCCTGGCTATCAACTTTAAACTTCTCTGAAAGTTAAACGTATGGAAACACTCGTGTTTCTGGGTTTACATGATCCGGCTGAGATGCCGGCTTTAAACTTCTCTGAAAGTTAAACGTATGGAAACAAAAAATGACGGAAAGCAGAAAAACGGAAAGCAGACTCTTTAAACTTCTCTGAAAGTTAAACGTATGGAAACTCGTCCACCTGCACATGGGTGTATCCATTTTCATCCTTCTTTAAACTTCTCTGAAAGTTAAACGTATGGAAACTGAATAGGTGAAGGAACTTGTGGAACGAAAGATTGAGCCAACTTTAAACTTCTCTGAAAGTTAAACGTATGGAAACTCAACATACTCAGCTATTGATATTGCATCACTTACTTTAAACTTCTCTGAAAGTTAAACGTATGGAAACTTGTAACCTGTCGTAACAAGTTATCGCTTGTTGATTCAGCTCTTTAAACTTCTCTGAAAGTTAAACGTATGGAAACATCGTCTATTTGGACGTAAGTGTAGCCCTTCTCATCCTTCTTTAAACTTCTCTGAAAGTTAAACGTATGGAAACAACTGTGCTTTTTGGTTTTGAGAAACGAAAGGATTTTGCTGCTTTAAACTTCTCTGAAAGTTAAACGTATGGAAACGAGAAGCCTCCAGAATAATTTATTTCTGTACTGTTGTACTTTAAACTTCTCTGAAAGTTAAACGTATGGAAACAACATAGCAATTCCGATTGCGTGTCCAACTGTAACTTTAAACTTCTCTGAAAGTTAAACGTATGGAAACACTCTCTAATGTCCGTATTTCCTCAGCAATACTGAGCAACTCTTTAAACTTCTCTGAAAGTTAAACGTATGGAAACCAAAACAATTCGTCTGAATTTTGTTGAGACCCAAAACTGCTTTAAACTTCTCTGAAAGTTAAACGTATGGTATGGAAACCCCCACCAACCTCCCCCTAAAAGGAGGAGGCCTATTTTTTTTGCTTCTCTGAAAGTTCAACCTATAGAGCAAATAACTTAAAAAAAATACCCCCAAATTTGAGGGTATCTTGTTAGAACTAAATTCAGTTTCTTTCCATATGTTAGACTTGCTTAGAAGTCAAAGCGTTGCTGTTCTCAAATGGGTTGTAAACCACTCAATATTCAGCTTTAGGAACGAGGTTTTGCCAAAGCATGGATTTTTCTCGGTGAAAAGTTTTAAAGTTATCCGGTAAAAAGTCATGTTTTCAATTTGACCTTTTACCGTTTGAAAACTTAATGAGAATGATCTTCCTTTCTCGCCTTTTTATGACTAACAATATAGACTCCCCAGGGCAGACGAACTCCTGTTAGAGTGGTGAACTTGAACTGAGCGTGTTCCGGGTTAGCAATATCCAAATCTGCCCAACTCAAATTTGTATTTTGTAAGTTGGTCTGTGCTAAATTTGTACCACTGAGATTCGCCCAACTCAAATCGGCATCCCTGAGATTAGCATAACTTAAATTCGCCCGTTCTAAATCAGCTTGACTCAAGTTCGCCCCCTGCAAATTAGCTTTGTAAAAATTACATCCTAAAGCAGTTGCTCCCTGTAAATCAACCTGATATAACTCGGCACTCGCAAAGTTCGTATTTTCAAGACAAGCTAAACTTAAATTTGCCCAACTCAAGTTAGCATTCGCACAATTCGCTCCCGTCAAATTAGCTTTAAAAAGGTTAACTCCCTCTAAGTTTGCTTTGTAAAGTACAGCACAACGCAAGTCTATTTCACACAAACTCATCCCCTGCAAGTTAATTTTGGTCAAGTTGGTATAACTGAAATCTCGCCGCCCTTTGGCATATTCTTCTTTAAACTTTTGAGTGGAAATGGCTTCACCGTTATTCACAGAGTCTTGAAATTGAGTCATGGTTTTATCCTCCTTTTTTAGTGTTTTTAGAATTGATTTTTGCTGAAATTGTCTGATTGTTTACGAGTCTTTGTGAAAGGGCTTAGGCAGTTTAAAGCGAGTTCCCCCGGCGATTTTATGCTGCAAAGCCTGTTGAACAAAGTTTCCTAATAAATCCCCTAAACCTGGTGCATTTTCCAAGTATTTGTGGAGTCGTCGGAGATTTTGGCTATTGAGATGATGGTCTGGAAATTCCCCAGGGAGTCGTCCGATTTGGACTTGTTGAGCGATGTACTGGCGGATATAATTGAGATCGTTGATCCATTTGCGAAGGGTTTCTGCTTGACTATCTTCTGTGCGGCGTATCCATTTCTGCCAAAAGGATGAAGGTTCATAGACATAGTATTGAGTAATATCGATTAGGTATTCTACTCCTTGTAGAAATTGCTGGGTTTTTTCCCGAATCTGCGCTCTTAATTCTTGTTGTTTTTCTGGGGTTAAACTCTGATGATTCATCGCATCAGTCAACTGATTGAGCGTTAACTGAATCATTTGAGCGGATTGGCGAATATCAGCTTGTGCTGCTTTTAAATTCTCGACTAAACCCTCACAGTGTTGGGGCATTAATAACTGTCCATCTGGTGTATTTTCGACCTCGTAGACTTGATTGAGGTATTGAACTAATTCTGGGTAATCAATTCTTCCGGTTTTTTTCATTTCATCTATCCATAAGCTGAGTAGCCGCATTTTATAGGAGGAATTTTGAGGATTTTCAGTCGGAACTGAAATGGAATGGAGGGGGGATACTTTATTGGTGTTGAACTGCGAGGAACCGTTGGAGGAAATGGAGTCTTGTCTGTTCATGGTTAAATCTCCAGCTATTTTTTGAAGTGATGTGAATTGAGGGACAGAGGTTAGGAAAAACGCCTTGAATGCCAGGGGTTTAATCGTTTAATTCTGCTTCTGGGTTCATCAGTTCTCGTAGTTCTTGGCGTCGGGTTTCTAGCCAGATGTTTCGTTGCAGTTCAACGGTTTCACTGAAGGATTGGCGAGTATCTTTGCGAAGACTGAGGGCGATAGTCATCCCGCAAGCAGGCCCACTGGTGATGATGGAGACTAACAGGGAGAACAGGTGAAAGCCTAAGCTAGACCAATTTCCCTGAATTAATTTGGTGCGAAAGTTGATAATAGCCAGCCGAGTGGCTTCGATACCGGAGCGGAGTTCACCGTCGGGGGTAAAGTGTTCCTGGTAGACTTGGGGCTTTTGTTGTTGGAGGAATGCCAAGTCGTTCCCCATCTTCACCCGGATAGCGAGGCTTTCTTCGAGTTCCTGTTTGGCGGTTTCATAGTTTTGGTAAGCTTGTTGAGCGAGTCGAGAAGCTTTCGGACAGAGGGGTAATTCTTCGAGGGGTACTGTTTCCCAGTTGCTGTTCTGTTGTTCCCAGGTTCCGTACAGTTGCACGAATAGGGATTGTCTGCGGGGGTGGTCTTGATGCAGTCGGTTGAGTTCTTTTTCCCCTTGTTCGCATCGGGTTAAAGCGTCTTTGTATTGAGGGCTGTCTAGTTGTTTGAGGCTTTCTACCCGGTTGATTGTTTCTGCGAATAATTCTTGGGCTTTGAGTTGACTTAAACCGGATGGGTTGAGTAAGAGTTCGGTTCCCACTGCGGCGATTAGTGATAGAATTGTATTAATGGATATCATGCCTGCGATCGCCCAATTTGACCAAGAACGACCATAGGGTTTTCGAGCAGAAACGGCTGTGGCTGCACCGTTGGTGTATTTGAGAAGCAAACCATTGACGAGTAGCGTGACCGGAACTCCTAGAACACCTAAGTCTCTGAAAGCATAGTACAGCAGTGGAAAGCTAGTCGCCGCATTAATCACACTGCTAAGGGTCACTAAACAAGCAGTGCGCTTGCTATCTTTTGCTAAGTTATGGGAGACAATAGCTCGACCCCGAAAGTCTTTGGGGTTAGCAATGACTAATCCCTGGAGTTGCTTAATCAGGTTTCGGAGTTTTTTAGGCTTCTTCTGGCTTGGGCTAGGGTTTTTCGCTTTCTCTACTAACTCAGCATACTTGCCGTTTTGCTCAATGTACAGGATCAGGTCTTCTACTGTTTTTTGAGGGCTGGAAGCCTGCAAATTAGCTGTCGGAAAGTCAGACTGGCGGTGGTTCATTGGTTTTTCCTGTTCGCTTTTGCAGCCCTGGGCTGAGTTCGGTTTGAACTTAAGTCCGGGCTAAAAAAAGTGCCAAAACTTACAGGTTTAACCAGATATTGGGTTGTCTTGATGAAGGTATCTTTACTCTAACACGATTTGGGGTTTTGTCAACAGGTCTATTCTATTTTTTTCTAAAGGAGGTTGTTGAAATCAAGATTTGAGAAACCAAGACTTCAACTCACCCTTGATTTCCCGTTTACTCAAACTGAATGAGCAGCAGTTTTCCGTCCATTTCAACTCCCATTGTTTCTTGTCGCAGTTCTTGTTGCAGGTAACGCACAAAGCCGAGTAGCATCGGGAAATGCTGTTTTAAACTGGCTGTTGTGGTGTAGGAACGTACAGCGATGGTGGTTTCACGAATCATTCCCCACTGGGGGCTGATGTAGAGTCCTTCTTGTTCAATAGCGATCGCGCCTCCAAACCGTTCCGCCATGAACTGCTTTGTTTGTTCGGCGTACAAGCGGGTATCTGCTGGAATTGTAGCATCAATGGTGGTCGGAACCAGCACGGAGACGGAACGATTGAGAACTTGAATTTTCCCAGGGGAAAGGCTATTAATTTCTAGGATTTGTTGCCCATCCCATTGGATATCTAGCAACTCACTTTGCAGTTGAGCGATCGCAGTCGCTTGATCGTGTTGGCTGTTCATCATCCGCAATCCCTTTTGTGGTGTTTCCCTTTCGAGAAAGGGTTTCGGCTTTGTCCCCGCCGAAAAAAAAGTAGCGTTTGGGACTAGGGGTTGATGCGGTCAGCTAACAGCGTATCCTTTTAAAGTTTATTCGCTTGTTTCTGCTTTTGTCAAGGGGTTACAATCCTTCTGATAATTTTCGGCGATCGCTTTTCCTTCATCTCGAATGATTTGAATGAATTCAGGAGGATGAACCACTTTCACCTGTCCACCCAATCCTAACACCCAACGTTTTAAATCAATATCACGGAGTGACCAACGGGGGAGTGTCAGCCGAAAACGGTTGGGGAAAATCGGATCAGAACTCGGTTTAAGAGAAAACAGCGTTTTATCGGTTTCCGTTGTCGCTTCATAAACCCGATGAGACATTTTCATTTGACTTCGAGAAAACCGTTGATTCCCTTCGCTAACAAACTTAAAGATATAATCACTCATCCACAATTCAACTACAATTTCTACAGACTTTCGTTGTTGAACATCTAGACTCAGAAATTTCTGCTGTTCTTCTACACTAGCACCCAAATAAATTCCCGCACTGGCTTTATAAAGTCTTGAAAGTTGTTTCAAAGCCGCCTGTTGTTCCTCAAGAGAACGAGATTGATCGATAATCTTTTCTAAAGACAACCGATCCAACCGTTCAAAATGTAGCAGTCCTTTTTGCTCTAAATCTTGAATTTCATAGCCCAAATACCAAGCAATATTATGAAACACCACTTGCAACGGATAAGCGGTAAACCTGTCTAAGGTTTGACCGGGGAAACGACCACTTTTTCTAAACAATTGCAATTCTAACAACTGTCCTTCGATGATCGCCGTTTCCAACTGTTCTAAATTTTTAAAAAGAGCAGATGAGGGTAAAAAATTCGGGTTGACAATTCCTCGATTTCCAATTACTCTAGTTGGATAAACTGTCTCTAACTCCAGCAAACGACTAGACTCGATTCGATTTTGAAAAAGTTCTGTCATTTCCACCGCCACCGGATCATCTAAATGAAACTTTTGAGCCTGTAACAGTCCGTAGATCTTTTTTAATTCCCATTCCGAAAAAATAGCAGTTCCTAGAAAATAACCCCGTTTGAGACTAAATTGAGGTAAAATACCATAGGGCTTTAACACCTTTTCAATATCCCGTTGAACGCTATCCAAAGAGTGACCCCAAAGGTCAGCCTCCCTTTGCAATTGTTCCATGAATTGTTTTTGGGTTTGACGTTTATATTGTGAAGAATTTTGTGTGGGTTTATAGATTTGAAAAGGATGATAGGCAATATAACGAATTAGCTTCATTAATCGTTGAAAAGGTTCCAAATCTGAATAGCGATGCCATCCCCAGTTTTGACTTTTAAACTGTTCAATTTCTACCTGCGATAAAGGGTGAATTTTAAAATCTGTTTGTTCATCAGAAAGGTTGAAAAATCCCAGGTTTTCAAGCATTACTAAATCTTGAGCGATCACATTTTTATCGCTGTAAATTTCTCCTTTTAGATGCGACACCACGCCACAAATTTCATCGATATCCCTATCAAACTGAGGAACTCGATTAAAAATTTCTTGGAGTTTTTCCGGTTGAGTCTCGTGAAGTTGACCCAAACCTGGATATTGAATAATCAGGGAAATCAAATAAATTAATCGTTCAAAATCTAGAAGTCGAGAATAGGGATGAAGTGTATAGTTTGCAGTTCGACTTTTACGCGCTTTATCAGAGGAGTAGGATTGTTTAATAATCTGCTCAAGTTGTGATAAATTCAAAGAAAACTCCGAACAATTAATATTTTTAATTCCCAGAAAGCCTTCGGCAATATCGGGGGAAAATGTTGTCAGGAATTGAGCCAATTCATCAATTACCCCTTCAGGAACTTTACGGGTGCGATTTTGGTTCCACTGTTTACAAATTACTAATGGGGTGATTAAATGCCAACCCATCCAAATCAGAGGTTTTTCTATTGTAACTGCAATTTTTTCAAAAAAGTTTAGTCGCCATGCTCGTTTCGCATTAGTGGCATCATAAATCACCAGTTTTTCTAAACTTATTGCATTTTTGATGCGCTGAAGAACTTCATTTTCAACTTGAACCCAATTTCCTTGTATGCTTTCATCCCCAAATAAATCTCGGCGAATATCATCCGTAGAAACAATACAATAGCGTTGATCTAATTGCGCCAAGTGTTTGGCGAAGGTTGATTTTCCGCTACTCGGTACACCCATGAGAATGTGATGAACGTCTGTAAGCATAGGTTTGAGAGTCAACAAGTCAATAAACTATCTTCCTTCATTTTGGAAATTCAATACTGATCTTCTATATTTTTTTCAGATTTGGATTTAAATTTTGTCTTCTAAAACGTCAATAGTATGAAATTGCCTTGCTGTTTTCTCAACCTCCGTCATAATTTCTGTATAACTGCGAGGGGGGGGGGTGAAATTCGGAGGGATATTCTAAAAATCTCTGAGCGTTCAGTGAGTTTTTATCTCAAATGTACAGCTAAAAATGATTTTTGGTAATCGCTTTGTCAGATTTACCTCATATTACTCTCAAACACGTTAACCGTCTGCTATCTTTATCGCGAGGTCATTAAAAACATGGCAAACTCATATACAAAAACCCTAACAGTGGGTTTAATTGCTGCGAGTATTAATCTAGTTCCCTTTCTCTCAACAGAAACCGTTCATGCAGGAGTTTTATCCGGGGATTGGTATTACAGCATCGATTCTTTTAATGATAGTATGTCCGGTAATCATGTCGGCGGTACGATTTACGAAATCTACGGAATGGCGATGAAACAAACCGCAGATGAAGTCATTTTTGCTGTTAATAGTCATTTACCCTACGAGGGAACAGACAGTCAGTATGCTCAGGATAATCATGTCGGATGGGGCGATTTACTCCTCAATTTTACCGGACAAACCTTAGACGTTGCTAGTGGTGCGGCTCAACTTTTTGGCATTCGTTGGGCAAATAATAATGATTCCGGCGTCTCTGAACTGGGATTATATAATAACGTCACAGCAAAAACAATTGCTCAAGAAAACGGCTTGCTGTTAACAGATGCCAGTTTACGAAGCTATAATAATTGGGTAAGAAGCAAGGGCGGAAACCCAACAATAGGGGATTTGGGTGCAGAAGATCCTTACTTTAATCCCAATCATCACATTCAAAATGTTATCGCTTCTGGGACTAAAATTGGCGAGGTTAATCTGATTAATGATCTCACCCATTTAGGATTAAATTTCGGTCAATTTGGAGCCATCGGTACACAAACCCTCGCCTTTAGTGTAGCTCGTTCTTTGCTTCCAGACGGTTCCTTCACCGCCCATCTTGCGCTCGAATGCGATAATGATGTGACTGCAATGGTTAATCAATTCTTCGTCGTTGAACCCCCATCCCCAACCCCATCTGACATACCCGAACCCGCAACCGCTTTATCTGTCGTTGCTGTGGGTTTATTGATGGGTGCTTCTAAACTTCGACGGGAAAATTCTCCCCTTTCAAAACTCGGTTAAATTCATCTTCACCTGACTTGAAAAATACAACACCAAACAAGTCAGGTTACACCTATTTTGGAGTTAATCATAATGAAATTTCATCAACTTGCTGGAACTATTCTTTTCAGCACATTCGGTTTAGTTGTCAGTACATTATCAGCAGAAGCAGTAACTTTAACTCGTTTGTCTTCTGATCTCGAAATGAACGCTTTAATTTCCGATATGGCGTTCGTTGCAGAAGGACGAATTGGCGATAATAATGGAACCGCAACTTATGAACTTAATTTACACGAATCTGACCCTGGTGATCCGCAAGTTACAGACCAATTTAATTGGGTTTCTGGTGTAGCTTACCCCTTTGAATTATTCTACGATGCCGTTTCACATTTCGTTGAGTTTACTATCGGCGATCGCACATTAACCCACACCTATCATAACCCTTTTTCAGATTTCTTTTTGCGTACCCGTGCCACCCAAGCCGGAAGTTCCATGTTACTCAGTAATTTACAACTTGATGGAGTTTCTTTGAATCAGAAATCTCATGCTATTGCTGAAACTGGGGGATTAGATATCCTGCAAATTTCTGATGTGGCGGGGAGTTTTAAACTGTTAGGAGAATCTACCATGACTTGGGAAGAAATCACCCCAACTCAGTCTCAGTTAGCTTTTCAAATTAAACTATCAGAAGGAAATAAAACTAAGGAAATTCCCGAACCTAATTTACTTGTTGGTTTGGCTATTTTGAGTTTAATAGGAATAAGATCTCGTCGTCTTTCTGAGTCCTAAAGAAAAACTACACTCTTTGTTCTGACTTTAACTCACCCGATTTCTACCTCCCCCCAATAAAAAATGTAAAGTTATTCCGGGGTTGAAAAAAACTGAGTTAAAACAGAAAAAAGAGTAGATTGACCCAAATCAAACCTTAGATATTCGCCTAAAATTAATCAGGAGAAGTTCAACCATGACTTTAATTCCAGATGCTTCTATCGGTGCTTTACTGGGAAGTGATTCTTCAGAAACGATTTCTCTTTTTCCCGGTCAGTTATCAAACTCTCCAGGAGGTTTATTAGCACTAGGGGGGAATGATACTGTTTTTGGTTCGAGTGATCCTGAGTTAATTTTAGGGAATACAGGGGATGATCAGTTGTGGGGAAGCGGTGGTAATGACACCTTATTTGGCGGGAAAGATAACGATATTTTACAAGGAGAAGAAGGGAATGATCTATTGTTTGGTAATCTGGGAAATGATACACTTTATGGGGGTGATGGAAATGATAGCTTATTCGGGGGTCGAGACAATGATGTTTTGTTTGGGGGAGATGGAAATGATACCCTTTCAGGAGATTTAGGAAATGATACTTTAACGGGAGGAAGGGGTGAAGATGTTTTCCTCTTGTTACAACCTCAGCAAAGTCAAGATTTGATTACGGATTTTGAACCCAGTATTGATTTAATTGTACTCCCAAATGATGGGAGTGAAGTGCGAGTAGAAGCGTCAGGAAATAATCAAACTCGGTTAGTTTTGAGTTCTACAGGTGAAGAACTTGCACGACTTGATGGTATTCTTCCGAGTCAGTTAACAGAAAATGATTTTCTCGGTAACGTTGTGTTTGAATCCTCGGAAATCTCCCCGTTATTTAATATTTATGCTCCCTCCTCTTTGGATGGAATGGAACCGGAAGAACTGCAACTTTATAACCTTGTGAATGAATACCGAATTGAAAATAATCTTTCCCCCATACCTGCTTCAAAAGCACTGACCACTGTTGCTAATCGTCATGTGTTAGATTTAGCAGAAAATATTGGTACACTGACTCATGCTTGGAGCGATGCTCCTTACAGTGGAGACGATCCCAACACTTGGTCAAATATGTGGACGGCACCTCAGCGATTTAATACGGGTTATCCGGGAAATGGTTATGAAAATGCCGCAGGTTATAGTGGTTTTAATACATCAACTTTAACCGCAGAAGATGCTTTTGATTTATGGAAAAATAGTCCGGGACATAACGCTGTTATCCTCAATCAAGAACAATGGGCAAATCGAGAATGGAATGCTTTAGGCGTGGGTCTTTATCAGGGATATGGAGTGATTTGGTTTGGAGAAGAAGTTGATCCAACCGGAACGCCAATTGGATTTTCAGGAGGTAATTTTGGGCTTCCACCAGAAGACAATTCCGGTTCTTCACAGCAACCGATAGAGGATCAACCGCCTTCTTCTTGGGTCTCAGAAGTCATAGAGTTAACCAATAATTTCCGTCAGAATAATGGTTTGCAACCGTTAATGTTTAACTCTCAGTTGGGGAATGCGGCTCAACAACACAGTGAAAATATGGCTTTTCAAGACTTTTTTAGTCATGCGGGTTTGGATGGTTCGACAGCAAGTTCTCGCGCTCAAGCTCAAGGATATCCTTCCTCTTTTGTCGGTGAAAATATTGGTGCAGGTTATTTGAGTCCAGAGGATGTTGTACAGGGATGGATTGAGAGTTTAGGACACCGGGAGAACTTACTAAATCCCAATTATACAGAGATTGGTGTGGGTTATTTCTATTTAGAAAATGACCAGGGACTTGTTAATTACAATCATTATTGGACACAGGTTTTTGGGGCGTAATTGATTGAGGTTTTTGGAAAACAGATCGGACTCTTGACTTGGGTAAAAGCATAGGTTGCATGGCGATCGCAATCTATATCGGGACATTGCCCCCCCTCTACTTCTAAGTTCACATTTGCTGAAAATATCTCTACAAGTTCACCTCAAAGCGGGATTTGATCAGGGATCAATACGGCTCATGTTTGGATTTAGATCGTCAGATTAAATCAATCATCCCTTGTCGGGATCTATAGCAATGTACCAATTTTGATAAGCAGGTTCTAACCGAACTCTGGCGTTTCTGAAGTTGCTGCAAGCACTTCTCATGCTTGCGATTTAACTCCTGCTCTAGCTCTAGACTTTCTTGAGTTAACGTTGAAGTCATAGATTATACCCCTATTAATTTCTAAGTTTGAGGAGCGGTTAAGCTTCCATTTCCAGGGTGAGAATTCCCGCCCTGTAATCAACAGTGATTCGGGCTTGATTTTGCCATCTCAACCCCAACAAAATATCTGGAATCCCCCGTCCCACATGAACGGGAATCACGCAAGTTTTCCCGCCAATAATGACTTTTCCCTGATCAATATCAAACCGACTCAAACCATTGGCGGTAGTCAGTTCCACATCCGGTTGATGCAAGCGCCAGCCCAAAGCGGACACATCTGCGGCGTTTAATGCCAAGTAACCGTTGGAAAACCCGGAATCAAACAACCGCATCAACAGCTATAAGTTCTCCGTCGCTGGTGACGAGTTCAATCTCAAAAATCCACACTCCTCCTGGTCCGAATCGACCTTGAATAATCGTCATAGGCGACCGCAAGTTCCCATTTCGTTAATGCCAAAAATGCAGGTTGGACTTTGAGGAAAGTAGATCTGGCAACGCCACAATAAAACTTCAAAGTCCGCTTCGACCAAATAAACCCCCGTTTCGGGTTCAATAGAAACATATTCGTCGGGATGAGAAGACATCAACCTCAATTTCAAACACTCAAAATGTGTTCTGGCCCGTTGACGCAACTCGGTGCGTTTGCGTTCATATTCAAGTTGCTGCGGGGGAGCTTCAGTTTCAAAAATTCTTCCCCGTTTTGGGCTTCTACGCGATCGCTTACTGATAGTAGTGGTCATGGTTGTTAGGAGGTAATTTGTGCTTTATGGATTGAGAAAATCGGGAAGTCGGGGTCTTGATTCAATACACCCTGCGTAGTTTTCATAAAATATTCTGACATCGTGGCCCGTTAACAGATCGCAAAAATATAGTCCCACCTAAAAATCGAAAAGCTGTGGGGTCTTATTGACATAACCTGCATAGTTGTCATAGAGAGTTTGAAGATCATGTCCGGTGATTTGGGCAACTTCCATCGGATTCATACCAGAGGCGAGGGCGTGACTAATAAAAGTATGGCGGGTGATGTAGGGTTTGCGGTACTCGATTCCCAAATCCTGCAAAATCGGTTGCCATGCTCAGATATCTGAAGTTACCATCATCTATCGGTTTTCCCTTGGGAGTTAAAAAGACCAACTCTTCTTTGACCATCGGTACCCGACGAATGGACAGCAGCAACTCCGACAGGCGATCGCTCAGAGGAATTGTTCGCGCCCGATTTGTTTTTGTCGCTTTTCTTCGACCCCGACTCAAGCTTTCTCCAATCCAAACCGAAGTACAATTGGGATTGAGGTTTTTCCATTGAAGTCCAATTGCCTCGGCAGTTCGGCATCCGGTTCTGAACAAAAACTCCACATAGGGATAATAGTAGGAGTAGACCGAATGATTTCTAAACGCCTCAATGATTGCCCGAACTTCGTCGAGGGTAAACGGGTCTGGCATTTGTTTGGGTGGAACCTTGAAGTAACTCACCACCTCCGTCCAAGGATTTCCCCCAACCAGTTTGTTCTTCATTCCATAAGCAAAAGCCGCCTTGAGGAGGCTGAGATGTTCTTTGGTGGTTCGCGGGGATAACTGTTGATTATCCTGCAACCATCCCGAGAACTTTAAAGCCAGCTTCTCATCAATTTGGTTTAGCGATCGCGAACCCGCAAACTCATCAATGTAAGGGTTTGGGGTTGATGGACACAACAGGACTCGAACCTGTGGCCTCCACGATGTCAACGTGGCGCTCTAACCAACTGAGCTATGCGTCCGAACAAGTTATAACTATAGCACAGATTTTCTCAGATGTGCAATCTCTAGAGCTTATTTCGCAGATATTTTTCGAGCAGATGTTGCTCTCGGAGAACTCTACAGAGAATTGATGAGCTGTGACTGGCTCAACTCTGACGCTGAGACGGTAAACTGAGATTGAACGATAGTGTCAACTCTTGAGTGGCATCGCCAAAATGTTTAGAAAGACGAACTGGAGCCACCGAGCCACCCTACCATTATAAAAGCGGAGGAGAACATCATGGCTAAACAAAGTCTAGGAAATATGGTCAAAGAGGAAGCTCAGAAAGTTAACGAGTCAGAAGTCCAAACCGTAGAAGCAGAAGTTGTCTCTACCGAAGTTCAAGAAGAAGGGACTGAAACTCCTCAGCGACGCAAGAACCCGACTAAAGCGGATCTCGAAGTTCAGATCACTGAATTAACATCTGAGATCACTGAATTAACATCAGCTTTAGAAATGTCTCGGGAGAACGAACAAAGTTTACAAGAGAAGGTGTTGCATCTACAGTCTGAAGTTGAGGAAAAAGTTAAATTAATTGCTCAACTTCAAGAAGAACTTAAACGCAATGATGTTACTGAAGAACTCGAAAAGGCTCAAAAAGCGGCTTTTCAACTCTCCGAAAACAACGCCAAGCTGATGGCAGAATTAGAAGCTATCAAAACGGAAAAGGAACAGCTAAAAGCTCATCAAAAACCTCAAGCTCAACCCGTTCAAAAAGCCAAACTTCCGCAGTTAATTCGTCGCCCTGATCATGTTCAAAATCAGCCGAAAACTTCTTCTGATGACTTTTCTCAAAGTACATGGTTACTCTAATTACTGAGATGAGATTAAACTTGATTAAAAAGCTCAGTCAAGCTGACAACTCGGTAATTCTTTTGACTCAATTCAAGCAAGATCTTCTTTAAGGCGAGAACGGTGTTATTAGACCGTTGTACTGAACCGCCATGCAGTACCAAAATCGCCCCAGGAAATATAAATCTAGCGATATATTGGGCTGAAAATAGTGGATTTTCTGTGAATGCAAAGGTATCGAGAGGAATCATCGAAGCGAGGGCAAATTGACGATTATATCCTTCAGTTTGTGCGAGATGATGCAGAGATTTAACCATTGTTGGGTTGTAACGACCTCGCGCTGGTCTAAACCATTTAATCTGGGCTTCTGTGTTTTGAGTTAATTCTTGATGGGCTTTCCATAATTCTTCTTCAAATTCCCGAGGGTTTAAGTCAGCATGAGTGCGGTCAAAGACTCCATGATTGCCGATTTCATGGTTTTGTTCTAATATGTTTTTTATCGCATCTTGCTTTCCCTGAAGATAGCTGGTCGTGATAAAAAATGTAGCTTTGACTTGCTTTTCAACCCCGGTTATTTTTTGGTTGTGACTAAAAATTTCATCAAGAATGAGTTGAGTTGATTGATCACCCACATCATCAATCGTTAAAGCAATCATCGGATTAACTGTGGGTTTGTAAAACAACGCATCGGGAAAATTAGAGGCGACTAGAGTTGTTAAATGTTGAGGAAAAAAGAACATAACTGATCACGGAAAATAGGATAAATTCAAGAAAATTTCAAACTCCTGCGAGTCTATAAACGATTTCACTGATCAATCCAATAAATCCGGCTAAAACTTAAAAACTCGGATTTTTCAAAGATTTGGTTTCTTATAGTCACTCTTGTCGGGGCGGGTTGATTGAGTTTTTTTCTGAATAGAATTGTGAATTGAATAACCAGTCCCGCCCGTTAAGTTAGATAGTCAAATCAAAAACATGATAACCCCAAGCAGGTAAATCTAAGTATAAACCCGATGACAATAATTCATTTCCTTGACGTTCATAAGAAGCCTCACTCATTAAGTCTTTGAGTTGACAGGTTCTATTTTGTAAATCATCAAAAGGAAGTTGTAGATAACATTGGCTGGGATAAGCCGAATAATTAACAACAATTAATAAGCGTTTTTCATCTCCTTGCCAAGTAAAAGCCGTGAAGTTCTTCCAAGTCCAATTCTCGGTCCAAGCTGGCTTATAATTAAGCAATTGCCAGTTGCCACTCTGTACAACAGGTAAACGTAAACAAGCTAATAACTGATGATAAAAAGATGCCAAATTTGGATCAGTTAATTGTTCCAAACTTCGACCTAAATGAACCGATATTTTCTTAGCCCAACCCTGTAATTGTCCTTCGTGAAAAAAGCGTAAACCCGGACAAAGATAAGTTAAAATAGCAGCAGCTTGATGAACACTAGGGGAAAAGGTTGAAGCTGCTCGAGGTTCATCGTGATTTTCAAGAAACCGGACTAATTTACTTTGATAATTAACATCAGCCCACAAATGTTCTAACACCAGATCAGTCTGTTGACCGATTAAGCGATCATAGAGTTTTTTATCATAAGTAAAATCAAATCCTTGTTGTTGTAGCCTCGATTCCATATTCCAATAAACTTCTGCCATAAACACAAAATCTTGATGTTGCTTTCGCACCTGATGAATGGCTTCTGGCCAAAATAATTCGGAAGTCATTCCCCAAGTCCGTTGAAAGATTTCAGGAAGAATTAACATCGCCATATCACAGCGAACCCCATCACAAAGTTGAGCAACTTTTAATAACTCTGCTAACATTGCTTTAAGAACAGCCGGATTGTGATAATTGAGTTGCAAAGTATCCGGCCAACCGGGAAAATAGGGATCGCGTCCGTGAGCAAAAACGGGGTTTTTTCCAGCTAAAGGAATCTGCACATAATTGAGCGGTTCTTGTTCGAGATCACTGAGGGTTCCTTGAATATAAAAATCCGGGTGTTCCTCCACCCAAGGACAATCGAGTGCGGTATGATTAGGAACAAAATCCAGCATCAGTTTGAGTCCGCGTTGCTGAAGACGTTTCCGCAGTCGTAGTAAAGCTTCATTACCTCCGAGAAGTTCGCTAACGCGATAACGAGTAATGGCAAAACAAGAACCACAGATATCATCTTCCTGTAAATCACTCAACAGTTCTTCGTATTCTCTACGCCAACCGGGGTGAGAACGAGAAACATTTCGCCCTAAAAGTCCTGTTTCCCAAACTCCTAAAAAGTAAATCCAATTAAATCCTAGATTTACCCATTCATCGAGTTCAGTGTCGGGAATATCATTTAAGGTAGCCGGACGATTTAATTGATTAGAAAGTTGTCTGAGTCGAACACGAGTATTGACTTGATAAAGACTCGGATAGGAAACGGAATTGATCACAAAATTCTCCTCGTTAACAAAATTAAAGTTCAGTTGGCACCATTAAATAACTCGAAAACCTGACGACAAAATAGTTTTAGCTGATCGGCGGCTTCTGAAGTGGGTTGAGTTGCTCCCTGAAAACTCCAATTATCTATCGTTGAGACTTTCCACTGTTGTCCTGAGTGATCATATCCCGCCGCTTCGACTCCGATCGCACGCCGCTCTCCTTCTAAGGGATCTTGATAGAAGCGAATTTGAATAAGAATACAACGACTTTGCATTAAACGGCTTCTTCCGGGAAAATGGAAGCCAATATCAATGGAGTCAGGATCAACCCATTCTCGTGTGTCTGGATCGTTCATCCAGGGTTTAAGATCGACTCGAACATCGGGAAACTGCGCTTTGAATAAATTGACTACGGATGCAATTTTGCTCGCCACTTCAACGTTATTTGCTTGTTCAGCCGCATTCACGAAACATTTCTCCTTCTTGCGATCTACAAAACTTTGACTGAGAACCACCGTTTTGAAGCAGTGGATGAAAGTCAACGAATGCCCTTGAGGGTTTCGTACCTGTTCTGTAGTATAGTATTGACGTTAAATCCTCAAAATAACAACAGTGACAAATCCAAACGAGGAGTCAAGTTCACAAAACTGCCATCCTGCCGACGCTGTAATCTTTGATTACAGTACAGGAGTTCCGGCTGACCGCGTTAAGATTCTACCCCGTCTGAAAGTTGCTCAAACGTCTCACCGGGGGTATTCCCAGGCTTACAGTTATCACTCACTTTATTAAAAAAACACAAAGAACACCAAGAACAAATCTTCGTGTCTTGGTATCTTGGTGGTGAATTTTCCTATCCCAAAAATCTCATAAGTAATGGGCTAGACGTTTAACCTCAATATTCCTACAATTAATAAACATTGAAGGGTATGGATGATGAAAGACGCTAAAACGCTGATTGTGGCTTTAAGTATTATTATCTTGGGTTCGTTGGGTTGGGTTTGGCGCACAAAATCTGTGCAGAGTCAAGTGATTGCCAAAGCAGAAACCCAGGTAGAAAACCTCGGAGATCTCAATCAAATTTCTCAGCCGGAACAGCTGAAAAATGCTCAACAGCAAATCGAATCTGCTTTACTGACTTTAGATAATATACCGACTTTACCGGTTGTTGCTCCCGCACCGCAAGCGGTGACTGAAAATCTCGATCAATATTCTGCTAAACTCGATGAAATTGAACGGAAATTGCAACAAAAAGCCGAAGGACAACAGGGTATAGAAGCCGCGAAAAAACAGGCTTGGGAAGCCGCAAAGTTAGTCCAAAATCCCCCTCATTCAGCAGAAGTTTGGCAAGAAGCACAGCAAAAATGGCAACAAGCTATGAGTCAACTGATTAAGATTCCTGAAGATAGCCCGGAATTTGCTGCTGCTCAAGCTAAACTGCAAGATTATCAGAAAAATTATGACGTTGTTAATCAATATTATGAGAAAGCAAAACAAGCGGTTAAGCTGAATAATCAGGCGATGAAATTAATGGAGTCGGGTGATTATCAAGAAGCGATTACCACCCTGAATGAAGCGATTAATCTTAATCCGGGACAAATAGAAGCTTATCTCAACCGAGGTTTTGCTTATTCCGAATTAAACAGTCATGCTTCAGCGATCGCCAATTACGATAAAGCGATTCAACTGGCACCAAATAATGCAGATGCTTACTATTATCGCGCTGATGAATATTTGCAAGCGGGAAATGCACCCAAAGCGTTGGCAGATTATAATAAAGCGATTCAACTCAATCCCAATTATTCCCAAGCTTATTTAGATCGGGGATTTATTTATTATCAACAGGGAGAGAGTATAAAAGCGATTGAAGATTTACAAAAAGCGGCAGATTTATTAGGTCAAAAAGGCGATATTCAGACACAAAAAACAGCCTTAGAGGTGATTCAGGATATCCGAAATTCCCTTTAAGAAAGTTCCGAATCCTGAATGTCTGATGTTAATGTTGGGATAAGTATCGCCTCTGAGACAACAAAATTTGTTGAGAGCAAGTGCTAAATAGATAAAAACACCAAGTCGCAATTCCCATTAACTTACTGCCATCTTCGAGGAGGAAAAAGAGATTGCTTTCATTTCCAACATAATCAATTTCACCGGGTAGAATATCGATGAATAATGAAAATCCTAAAAATAAAAAAGCTAATCCGAGAAGTTTAAAGTTAGTTGATTTTAAAATAATAGTTCTAAAGTAAACCACATGAAAAAACACCCAAGTTAATGTGAGGAGAATAACCAGTTTTTCAGGAATACCTAAGTAAAGCGGCATCACTTCATCATGCAGCATAAAAAAGTCATCAATCATCATCCAAGCTGAAATTAATCCAAAATAACCTAGACAATTTTTTGTTTTTTTTGCCTGTCCTGTTGTGGGTTGAAGTAGAAAAAATGTAAACAGACAAACTGCTGCACTACAACACAAAACCAAAACTCCCAGGTTAGAAATTAATCCCGTATAAGGTGGAGTATTTTTGTCAGCAAAAACATCGCGCGTTAAGATATGAACCGGAACAGCATTTTGTAAACCTGAAACCAACAAGATCAAAAAGAAGGGAAGATAGAACTTCAATAAGTTGAAAACGGTTTGATTAGGGACAACTTTTCTGAAATTAGCCACGAGAAAATTAACTTTCATTTTTCAAAATTGAAAGTGAACAAATGAAGGGATTGACAACTGTAAGCTAATCCTTGTTTTGTAGGAATTTAACTCTGTAAGTTTATCACCAAAGTTTAACCTATTTTTAACCTAAATTCAAAATATATCCTCCCTAAGATAGAAATTTTAACGAAATAGCGAGGGTTTTAGGCACTTATAGCGATATAACGCAGTTAACCCGCAGGTTATCCTCTGTTAACCTTCGGTTGAGGGGAGTCACGAGCAGCAAAAACGCCCATATACAGTTATTTCCCGACTCTATCCTGAGTTATAGAGACGCTGAAGCCCGGATTTCGCAGGTTAAAGAAAGTTTAAGCTAAGTTAACTTGTAGTCATCGCACTGAAGCCGCAAAATCTAACTATCCTCATCCTTTTTGAATACATGATGAACAATTTCATCTCAGTCAAGTGATTATTTTCTCTCTGTCAAAGAACTTGCAAACGCAATTAAAGGATTTTGTCAATTGATAGTCAACTTAAGCTCTGTTATTATTGACAGTAGAAATACAATAAAGACATTAATCTTGATAGATAAACTACTAAATAATGGCTATATATGAAAAACCCGTCTGATGCAATTATTCCTGATGCTAAATTGACGAGGTATTTATTAGTTGTAACAATCTGGCTTCATCGTAAAATAGATAATCAGTTTCAGTTTATCACCCTTAAACCGAAAAAGGAGACTTAACGTAATGCTTGAACTCTATCAACGAATTTCTTTAACAAAAGACTTCCCAGAACATAATTTTAAAAAAGGTGATGTAGCCATGCTAGTTGATACGGTACTTCATCCAAATGAAGCTGAAGATGGCTATGTTTTAGAAGTTTTTAATGCAATTGGAGAATCCATTCAAGTAATTGTTGTTCCAATTTATGCGGTTTAACCTTTGAGAGAAGATGAAATTCTGACGGTTCGTTCGTTGGCAAAAATGAATTAAATTTTAAACTGATTCCACAACCAACTTTAAAACGTCAGGGTGATTAATGTTATATTTTAAATCAGTCGAAATATGATAATCTTCAGGGGTTTCAAAAAACACAAGAGAATCAATTTTAGAAAGGGTGGCTGATTTTACCTCTGATTTAACTGAAGAAAAAATAAATCAATTGCCTTCTGTTTTCTAAAACGTTAAAAATAATTGACCCTTTCGACGTACAATAGAATAAAGAATCTATTCACCAACGAGGGAGAGAGAAAGTGCTAGTAAACCGTCTCTTTCCCTTGTTACTCATCTAGAATCATTGTTGGAGAAACATTAACCGTGGTTGCACAAGCTCCTGACACATACGAAACCAAAACACAAGAAATCGCTAAACAACTCCTCGCCGCAACGCAAGAGAAAAAGCGCTCATTTCTCGGACAGTTGCAAGACCAAATGCGTTGGGATGATAAACTCCTTGACTGGACGATGGCGAACCCCGGACTGCGCGTGCAGTTATTCCATTTTATCGACTGTTTACCCGCCCTGCGAAGTAAACCGGAAATCGCTGCTCATCTGCAAGAATATCTTACCACAGAAGAAGTCGAACTTCCTGATGCCTTAAAAAAACTTCTCAACTTTGCAAACCCCGACTCGGTACCAGGAAAATTAGCAGCAACAACCGTCGCCCCTGCGGTGGAAACTCTCGCCCATAAATACATTGCGGGAGACTCCATTCCTCACGTTATTAACACCTTAGAAAAACTGCGGAAAGATAAACTGGGTTTCACCGTTGACTTACTCGGAGAAGCTGTTATTACCGAAGCAGAAGCCCAGGCGTATCTCAACAGTTATTTAGAGTTGATGGAAAAACTCAGCGAAGCGGCGAAAAAATGGTCAACCATTCCTCAAATTGATGAAGCCGACGGACAACCGATTTCCAAAGTTCAAGTGTCTGTTAAATTAACCGCTTTTTATTCCCAATTTGACCCTTTAGACGCCAAAGGAAGCGAAGCAAAAGTTAGTGAACGTATTCGCATTTTACTGCGTCGGGCGGCAGAATTGGGCGCTGCTGTTCACTTCGACATGGAACAATACACCTATAAAAATCTCACCTTCAGCATTTTAAAAAATCTGTTGATGGAAGAAGAATTTCGCAGTCGTACCGATATCGGGATGACGGTTCAAGCCTATTTGCGGGATTCTAAAAAAGATTTAGAAGGCATCATTGAATGGGCAAAATTACGCGGAAATCCCGTAAGCGTGCGACTGGTGAAAGGGGCTTATTGGGATCAAGAAACCATCAAAGCCATGCAAAACGACTGGCCCCAACCTGTTTATAATGATAAAGCGGCAACCGACGCGAACTATGAAGAATTGACGCAATTGATGTTAGAAAATCATCAATACATCTATTCGGCAATTGGCAGTCATAACGTTCGTTCTCAAGCTAAAGCCATCGCGATCGCTCAAACGTTAAACGTTCCCCGTCGCGCCTTTGAAATGCAGGTATTATATGGCATGGGCGACCAACTTGCAAAAGCCTTAGCCAAAGAAGGATATCGGGTGCGAATGTATTGTCCCTACGGCGATTTATTACCCGGAATGTCTTATTTAATTCGCCGTTTGTTGGAGAATACTGCTAATAGTTCATTCCTGCGTCAAAGTTCGGAAAATCGACCCTTAGAAGAACTGTTAGCGCCGCCAAAACCCAACACCGAAAGCAATATTAAAGACAGTTGGAAACCCGTATTTCCGAATGCGCCGGATAGTGATTATGCAGATGCCGTTCAACGGGATAAAGCCTTTCGAGCGTTGGAAACCGTTCGTCAACAATTAGGTCAAACTTACCTCCCTTTAATTAACGGAAAACGGGAACAAACCGAAACCTTTGTTGATTCTGTTAACCCTTCTAATCCCTCAGAAATTGTCGGAAAAATTGGGTTAATTAGTATTGCACAAGCCGACCAAGCATTAGAAGCTGCTAAAGCCGCATTTCCGGCTTGGAAACGGACACCGGTTCGTCAACGTGCGGGGGTGTTACGCAAAGCCGCAGAATTGATGGAACAACGTCGCCATGAGTTGTGCGCTTGGATGGTTTATGAAGTTGGAAAAGCGTTACATCAGTGCGATGCGGAAGTCTCTGAAGCGATTGATTTTTGTCGCTATTATGCGGATGAAATGGAACGCTTAGATCAGGGGTATAAATATGATACCGCCGGAGAAACGGATCGTTATCATTATCAACCCCGTGGGATTTCTGTGGTGATTTCGCCCTGGAATTTCCCCCTTGCTATTCCTGTTGGGATGACGGTTGCATCGTTGGTAACGGGAAATTGTACGCTGTTAAAACCTGCGGAAGTTTCATCAGTAATTGCGGCGAAAATTGCCGAAGTTTTAGTCGATGCGGGGATACCAAACGGGGTATTTCAATACATCCCCTGCAAGGGTTCAACGGTGGGTTCTCATCTGGTGAAACATCCCGATGTTCATATGATTACCTTCACGGGTTCTCAAGAGGTTGGTTCTCGCATTTATGCTGAAGCTGCGGTGTTGCAACCCGGACAAAAACATCTCAAGCGTGTTATTGCAGAAATGGGCGGAAAAAATGCGATTATTGTTGATGAAAGTGCGGACTTAGATCAGGCCGTTGCAGGTGTCGTTTATTCGGCGTTTGGCTACAGTGGTCAGAAGTGTTCGGCTTGTTCTCGGGTGGTGGTTTTAGAACCCGTTTATGAGGCGTTTGTTAGCCGTTTAACCGAAGCAGTGCGATCGCTAAATGTGGGTGATGCTGTTCATCCTAGCACGTTTGTTGGTCCGGTAATTGATGCGAATGCTCAAAAACGGATTTTAGAATACATTGAAATTGGCAAACAAGAAGCCGAACTCGCCATTCAAGTTCCCGCACCGGAAACGGGATATTTTGTTCCGCCAACGGTATTTGTGAATGTTTCGCCGACGGGAAAAATTGCCCAAGAGGAGATTTTTGGGCCTGTTTTAGCGGTGATTAAAGCGCCGAATTTTGAGGAAGCGATTAATATTGCCAACGGGACAAACTTTGCTTTAACGGGCGGTTTGTATTCTCGTACTCCGTCTCATATTGCCCAAGCAAAAGCCGATTTTGAAGTCGGTAATTTGTACATTAACCGAGGAATTACGGGTGCAATTGTTTCCCGTCAACCCTTCGGAGGGTTTAAACTTTCCGGCGTCGGTTCCAAGGCGGGAGGGCCGGATTATTTGTTACAATTCCTCGAACCCCGAACGATAACAGAAAATATTCAACGTCAAGGGTTCGCGCCGATAGAAGGGTTTAGTAACGAGTAGAATATTAGTTAGGGACATGACAATATTGTTGTGTCCCTAGAAAACAAATTGATTGTGATTTATTGACCAAACCAACTATTAATTAATTTGATGATTTATCTTCACCATTATCCTTTCCTTCTAGAAGATCGATCAACAATTTAACTTTTGCAAATAGTTCATCATAGGTAATAATTTGTACCGTCTTCTGTTCATCCCTAAATCGTTGAAATGTTTCTTTTTTATGATCATTTGAGTTGAGTTCGGCTTCAAAGTTTCCAATAACAACTACACATAATGGGTTAAACGCATCAAAATCATTATTAGAGTTTTTTGCTAATACTGGATATTCCCTAATCAAAGAACCTTTGTAGCTTAGAACTTGAGCTACACCTCCACAAAGCTCTCGAGAAACCTCGTAAGAAGAATTTCTATAAGGACTTTCAACGAGCTTTGTTTTTGGAGTTTTGATTTCAATCAAAGCGGTATTTTTAGTAGTTGAATTAATGTACAGAAAATCCACCAAATTACCACCTTTATTATCAATTCCTTTGCCACCTACATAAGCATTTTTATGAAACACAACTATCGGACTTAAAGAAATCAGTGACAAAACGAAAGGGAACTTACTAAATTGTTGTTGCCAAAAAGATTCATCATCATTATCTTGATTTTTTTTCCAAATTTTCCAGATATCTTTAAGAAGTTTAATCCCAGTTAGTGTATTAAGAGCTTCGAGTGGATCAATATTTTGTTTCTCAAATTCTTTTATTGTTTTTAAAGCTTGAACACTATCCTTTGCAACACTTAAGAATTCTATGTATGGACTAGCAGAATCAAACTGCATACTCTCAGCTATTTTTTTTGTTAGTCTTCTTATATTACTATTATCTATATATGTATATGTATCCTTTATTTTTCTTAACTCGCTTAAACGTTTCCACTGACGATCATTTTGATCTTCATAATAAACGTTCAAATATACACTTCCACCTGGATTTCGTCGCTTAGGTTCAAAATGCTTTGAAATTAAAGTATATGTACTGTTGACACTTTTTCCCTCCAAATTTAAGACGGGAATAAAACACTTACAGTCATTCATAATTGCAGGCTTAAAATGCTTTAAAGTCAAGGTTAAATCTTCTCTTAAGATTAATTCAACATACGCTCCTTTCAAACCCTTAAAATAACCTAAATATTGATGCAGATGCCCTGGAGTGTCGTTGGTATTTATATACGCTCTTAAATGAGTATCTTTGGGTAAAAATTCAATAACATCATGTTGCTGTAATTGTTTTTTATTATTCATGGTAAGTCAAACTATAACAATTAGTACAAAATTAAATTTCTGTTTAAAGAATAAACCATCACATTTTTTTTAATAACACATCTCATAATTATATAATAGCATAAACCATACCAAATTGTCATGCTGTTAACTTCGTTATCTCAGTGAGAGGCGATCGCTGAAATGTGAAAAACTTGTGTAAAATAAACGTTAGATTAAGATATAATAAATGTGATGGGTTTTGGGAGCGATCGCCAATGAAAATAGAAATTCAGCGAAGATGTTGAAATGGCTAGAAAATTAGCCTACATTCAACAATAAACCGAGCAAGATGTATTAGAGGTAATACAGTCTTCCATTGAAATACACTATCAGCAATTGCAACAACAAGCCGATCCTTTAGCAAAGTTAAAGCAAAGTCCGTTTGTTGGTTGTTTTCAAGCCGAACCTGACTTAGCAGAAAAATCTGTCATTACCATTCATCCCGAACTAGACGCTGATATTCTAGTGGGTCTTGAGTTAATTTAATCACTCCTAAAAATTTTGATAAATCAGACTGTTCCTGCTCGAAAAAATGACTCTGTTCTAAAAATTTCTCAATTTTCTGCCAATCCTGATAATCAATAATAACACCAACTGGACGCATTTTTTCATCCAAAATTAGTCTTTTTTTAAGGGGGTGCATATTGTTCTCCAAATCCCAAGACAAAATTTAGCTTTTGAACGGCATTATCTATTATAATTTGTTCGGAGTGATCGCGTTAGTTATTCTTTGACCTTCACTGACAACTCAAAACCCAAAGTATTCAACAGTTCAACAAAAGTAAAGATTTCACTTCCGCCACTTTCTGCTAAAACTTGATCGAGCTTTTCATAATTTTGCTTGGCTGACTCTGAGAGATTATTCATTTTAATTTGTGCTTCAATTACATTTCTCAAAACCTTTCTTAAAAGATAAGGTTCATCGCCCCCTTCTTCTAAAGCAACTTCTATATAACCTGCGGCTTCTTCAGAATCTTTCAGAGATTCAATTAGATAATCGTGGTAACTATCACTGGTTGGAACTTGTATTTCTTGCATTGTAGTCTCTCCAATACTTCTTAGCAGTTTGAATATCTGTTACTTGGGTCTTTTTATCTCCGCCACAGAGCAGAAGGATAATTGTTAACCCGACTTGTCCAAAGTAGATGCGATATCCGGGGCCATAGTTTAGCCTGAGTTCAAATACTCCTTCACCAACAGAGCGATAATCACCGAGATTACCTTCTTCAACTCGGTCAAGCCTCAACTTTATTTTAAGTCTAGCTTTCCTATCTTGCAATGAATCTATCCATTCACTAAACGGAATTTTACCATCAACTTTAATGTAACGTTGAATTTCCCTCGGTTGTGCTTCCATAAATTATATTAGAGTTGCTTCCAGTTTCAATATTACTGGAGTTTGAGGCGATCGCTGAAATGTGAAATAACTGTGTTAAACTAAGGTTGGAGTCGGTGAAGTTTGAAAGATGCAAAAAGTCTACAAAGTTAAGGCTAACGACTTAGATGATCGTTTTTTGACCGAGTTGAAAGCCACATTTCGAGATCAAGAAATTGAAATCATTGTTTCGGAGATTGATGAAACTTCATACTTATTAAAGTCTCCAGCTAATCGAGAAAAATTGCTCAAAGCCGTAGATAATATTAAGAAAAGAGAGAATATGGTTGAATTTAATAGCGATGATCTGACATGAGAAGAAAAATCGTCTTTGAAGCATCAGCCTTTGAAGATTTTAACGCATGGGCTACTCAGGATAAAAAGCTCTAAGGAAAAATTATTAAGTTAATTCAGGATATTGATCGCTCTCCTTTTGAGGGTTTAGGTAAACCAGAATCTTTAAAATATGAACTCACTGGATTTTGGTCAAGACGCATCAACAACGAGCATCGCTTAGTTTATCAATTGACATCCTCTCCGCCGTAAACGACGGAGATTCGCTCACATCACTGTTTGGGTTTCCTCTTTCGTCGAGTTGACTTACTCAATTGGGTTTCCCCACTTAAGCAGAGGTCAGTCTCTCGGGAGGCGTTTATTTCCGTCTGCCCGACGGTATTTGATAGCTGTTTTAATGAAGATTTCAGAATATTTTTGGCGGCATTTTCGTCTCGGTCTGCTACATACCCACAATGAGGACATTTGTGAGTTCTCGTACTGAGAGTTTTGACAACCTTTTCACCGCAATTTGAGCAATTTTGAGAAGTATATGAAGGTTCAACAGCAATCACTGGAACCCCATAAATTCTCCCAAAATATTCTAACCATTCTCTAAATCTGTACCAAGCAGCATCGTTAATTGACTTGGCTAGATGATGATTTTTAACCAGATTGCGTATCCGTAGGTTTTCTATTGCTACCAAGTCGTTAGACTGGATGACGTGTTGAGCCAATTTACAAACCCAATCGTTACGTCTGCGTGAAACCTTGAGATACGCTCTACCTAACCTGTTCCTGGCTTTTGAGCGATTTTGACTTCCCTTTTTTGTTCGAGATAACTGACGTTGCAGCTTTTTAATACGCTGTTCGTCTTTCCTGAAAAAGCGGGGGTTGTCTATCTTTTCGCCAAAAGAATCGGTGTAGAAATGGTTTAAACCCACATCCAAACCCGTTTGTTTGTTTGTTTGTTCTTTTTTCTCCTCTCGTTCATGGTCTATCAAAAATTGAGCGTAATACCCATCGTGTCTTCTAATGACTCTAACCCGTTTAATTTGTTGGAGTTGATAGAAGTGGAGATTTCGGCTACCCCAAAGTTTAAATGTACCTGCTTGAAACTTATCAGAAAACGTTAAATAGCGTCTATCTTCTGAAAGTTTCCATCCGGATGTTTTGTATTCAACAGATGCTCTAACTTGATACTTTTTAAATTTGGGGAATCCTTTCTTACCTAGTATTTTCTGCCGACAATTCTTATAGAACCTCTCAATTTAAAACAGATAGGATAAGGATTTAACGGATTAAGCTATCTGTGAGATGCCAAGATCTATGGGTTTTACAGTTAAGTTAATCCGTTCTTCCGCTTCTCTATCCGTTTTTAAATGGATGCCCATGCTCTTTCTGCGTGCGCTTGTCGAGCCATAGAATTGAGTTGGTTCACCCAGGGAAAACTCGGGTTGTCTGACAGCAGTTTACAGTAGGTATAAGCATCGTTACGACTTTTGATTTGACCGTCTATCCATGCTTTAATGATGCTATTGCGAACAAAGCGACCTGTACGAATGGCTTCATCTAGCCTTCTGTACTGGCAATGTGTTCCTTGTAGCTTCATTTCATAGACAATCATGTTTATCATTGTCGCTCCACGATAAGCTATTGTAGCAGAAAATAATCCGTCGTGAACGACGGGGCTTTAAACCTGCTTTTTATTGGTAACAGTAGAAGCTTTCTTGTTCTGTATATTGACAAATATTAATAAATATGGTATCTAATAGCTTCTTGAATAATCTGGGGATCTGAGGGGATGCAAGAAGATTTGATTCACATTTTTGTCTATGGTACGCTCAAACCGGGTGAACGCAATTATCAGCGATATTGCGCCAGTCGAGTGATTCAGGAACAGGCGGCGATCGCACAGGGTCAACTGTTTGACTTATCATTAGGCTATCCGGCGATGAGAGAAGGGGAAGGCTACGTCTGCGGAGTCATCCTTTCGTTTACAGATGCCTCAATTTTTGCTGATTTAGATCCCTTAGAAGATTATCAACCTCATCGCCCGCCTGAACAAAATGAATATCAACGCCAAAAAATCCAAACCTTCTGCCCCGACGGACAACCCTTAAAGGTTGCCTGGATTTATCTGATGAATACTGCTAAAATTCAGCAATATAATGGCGTTTACCTCCCTGATGGCAACTGGAGTTCTGAACTTCACGCCGAACAGAAAAGAAACAGAATTGAGAATTAAGGGTTAGAAATCGGGGGTTTAGGAATGGGAATAATCGGTTGATTGACTGTAATACTTGCCGCATCAGATCGAATCATCGGAACAATCGGCTCATTCAGGGCAATTTTGAGGGGTTCAAGATCACTATTCGGTTGAGAAGCAAACTGCGGAATTCGAGAAAAACTGCCAAAAGTTACACCCGATACAGCAGCTATAAATAGAGCAGCAATTGCCGTTCCACTCCAACCCACCAGGCGGTGAGTTCGACGAGTATTCACCTCCTCAAAGACCTGTTGAGCGAGTAGATCGGGGGTAGATTGTTGAGAAGTTGGCACTGGCATACTCTGCCACTGAGAACTAAGCTGTAGCAGTTGGTGATAGCAGCTTTTCACCTGGGGATCAGTCGCTAACCACTGTTCGACTTGGCGACGTTCTTCTGCGTTCGCCTCACCATCAATGTAGGCACTGAGCAGTTCATAGTGATAGTCGCTCAGTTCGCCATCAGACGGATGTTGCATTTGTCCTTCCCTGTTTAACGCTGGGTTGTTGTTTTTTTCCTGATGGTTATAGGACTCAAAGTTCGGCTTCATGGTAACACCTCCCCGGAAATTTAGGTGAATGAAATTAAAATCATTGAACAAATCTATTATTGTTGAAATTTGGGGAGAAAAGCGCTTGAGTGATACATTTTGATCTCTTAACGATTTTACTAAATAGCCTATCAATCTCCGATTAAGGAAATCTGCCTTTACAGATTTTTCTAGCTATTTAGATAAGGTTGTAACTGACTTTGTAAGCGTTGACGCGCTCGGGCAATTCTCGATTTAACCGTTCCGAGAGACACCCCTGTAATTTCAGCGATTTCTTCGTAGGCTAAACCCTCAATTTCCCGCAAAACAATCGTCGTGCGAAACACTTCCGGCAAATCAGCGATCGCCTCATGTAGACAATCATAAAATTCTCGGGTACTGAGATCATCATCTGGCCCTGGGCGTTCAGCCGGAATCTCCCACTCAACCTCACCATCTTCAATACAACGGGGTGCATCGAGGGATAGAGGCGGTTTGACCCGTTTGCGCTTGCGGAGTTCGTCATAAAACAGGTTGGTGGCAATTCGACTCAACCAGCCGCGAAACTTAGCGGGTTCTTGGAGACGTTTGATATTGCGATAAACGCGAATCCAGATTTCTTGAGCCAAATCGGAACGATCTTGCCAGTCTGGAGCCAAATGGTACAATACCTTATCGACATGAACTTGATACCGACGCAGGAGTTCAGTAAAAGCTGCTCGATCGGGTTGTACTCCTTCCTGACATCGCAAGATCAGGTCATAGTTAGAGAGCTTTTCTGGGGGCAATAACACTTGTTGAGGAACGGTCGCCTCAGCCGCAGACCAGGATATAGATATGGTTTCACTCATGGATGGAACTTGGCTCATCAAACATTCCCTTTCAACTGACGTCAGCCAAGTTCCGTATGTTCCCCAATTCTAGCTCAGGGTTGATAGTCCGTCTGAGAACCCCCCAATATTCATGTTGAATTCAAAAAATTAAGGAGAGGTGTTTGTTACCTCTCCCATGATCATGGTTATTCAATTCATTTCCCCAAGGAGTCATAGACAGTCAGTTAGGTTGAGCGCAAGCAAAACCCAACAGAATCGAGTTTTGACATCCTCTCCGCCGTAAACGACGGAGATTCCAAACATCACTGTTTGGGTTTCCTCTTTCGTCGAGTTGACTTACTCAACTGGGTTTCCCCACTTAAGCAGAGATCAGTCTCTCGGGAGGCGTTGATTTCCATCTGCCCGACGGTATTTGATAGTTGTTTTAATGCAGATTTTAGAATGTTTTTGGCGGCGTTTTCATCCCGGTCTGCTACATACCCACAGTGAGGACATTTGTGAGTCCGGGTGCTGAGAGTTTTGACAACCTTCTCACCGCAATTTGAGCAGTTTTGAGAAGTATATGCGGGTTCAACAGCAATCACCGTCACCCCATAAACCCTCCCAAAATATTCTAACCATTCTCTAAATCTGTACCAAGCAGCATCATTAATTGACTTGGCTAAATGATGGTTTTTAACCAGATTGCGTATCCGTAGGTTTTCAATCGCTACCAAGTCGTTAGACTGTATGACCTGTTGGGCTAATTTACAAACCCAATCATTACGCCTGCGTGAAACCTTAAGATATTTTCTACCTAAACGATTTCTGGCTTTTGAGCGGTTTTGACTTCCCTTTTTTGTTCGAGATAATCGACGTTGCAGCTTTTTAATTCGTCGCTCATCTTTTCTTAGAAAACGGGGATTCTCTACCTGTATCCCGGTGGAATCAGTGTAGAAATAGTTAAGACCTACATCTAGCCCTGTTTGTTTTCCTGTGAGTTCTTTATTTTCCTCCCTTTCATGGTCTATCAAAAATTGAGCATAATACCCATCGTGTCTTCTAATCACTCTAACCCGTTTAATTTGTTGGAGTTGATAGCGGTGCGACCCCGCGCCACCTGCGGGCGCTAGGGAACGCGCACCAAGAGAGAAGTGTAAATCTCGGCTACCCCAAAGTTTAAATGTACCTGCTTGAAACTTGTCGGAAAAGGTTAAATAGCGTCTATCTTCTGAAAGTTTCCATCCCGATGTTTTGTATTCAACAGATGCTCGGACTTGAGATTTTTTAAACTTTGGGAATCCTTTTCTACTGGATATTTTTTGCCGACAATTCTTATAGAACCTCTCAATGGATGCCCATGCTCTTTCTGCGTGGGCTTGTCGAGCCATAGAATTGAGTTGGTTTACCCAGGGAAAACTCGGGTTGTCTGACAGTAGTTTGCAGTAGGTATAAGCATCGTTACGACTTTTGATT